>JAZTWE010000047.1:0-10917 GCA_045635705.1 Candidatus Enterousia sp. | reverse complement strand
AGTGTTTCCCCGTCGTGTACGCGCAGGGTCTTGGTATCGGTATCAAATGTCACTTCGCCCGCCAATCCGGTAAAGTTATCATTTTGTGCGGTCGTTCCGCGACGAATTTGTAATACTTTTGCCATAGTAAAATCCTTTGTGTATTAACGTTAATAAAAAATCCCTGCCACCAATTACATGGGGCAGGGCATAAAAAACAAACGCCATCGTTTCCGATGACGCGTGTTCAGATTATACCACAAAACCCGAAAAAAATCAAGCCTTAGCGAATGATTTGAATGGTTTTATTTATTAGGGTTTGCTTAAATCTCTCGCGTTGAGCGCTATATACGAGTATTTTTGTACCCGTTATTTCGCAAGCATTACCATTAGTGGTCGCTGTTAAACCCTCTACAAGGCAATGTCCGCCCCTTAGCTCTTTTAATACTTCTTGGTGTTCGTGGCGTTTTTTGGACTGGTTTTGTTCCCACTGGTGTTTATTCTTTAAGGCTTCATTTTTCTTTTTGCTTTCTTCTCGCTCTATTGCGTGCCGTATTGTATCTTGAATATATTCGCTTGAATACGGTTTCAGTTTTATTATTTCGTCGTTTAATCTTTTAACCTCGTCATATACATAGGCATATTTCTTTTTATGTTTATTTAATGCTTCTAGTCGATCTATGCCGAGTATAATCCACGACAATGGATATGAGAAATCGTAATCCTCCAGTTCTTCTGTGCGTTCAAATACCTTGCGGTACTGGGTTTTTATTTCATTCAGTCTTTTTACGGCTTGTTCATATCTAGGGGCCAGCAATTTGTGTTGTCTTTGATATTCGTCCTTTATCGGTTTTGGGTCAACATATGTGCTTTGCCAAAAAGTTTCCTGATTAATTCGTTGTAAATTTTCAATGGCAGAAATAAATCTTCTATAATCCTTTTCGCTTATTTCCCTGAAAGACATATTTCTAAAATCGCCAATACAGTATTGGATTTTTATTGTGTACATAGACAAACCTTTTTTATAAAAGTAGCACAAACAAATGGTTTGTTAATACCAAATTAGGCTTTTAACTTTTTAAGCCGCAATAGAATGGGACGAATTATAATTTGCTATTATCGTGCTTACCTGCCCACTAAAGCGCTTTTGTGCGTTTTTTGCACTCAGATTTCTGAGCCAATTGTACATTGGGCCGGTTTTAGTGTTGCGTCCACTTTCCAACATATTCCAGTATTTTACCAGTTCTTCCAGCTCATCAACATGATTTACATCCCAATTGCGAACTTCGTCACTATGTCTTGTTATTTGGTCGTTTAATTGTGTTAACAACTCTGTTCCGTTAACCAATTCATCCAACTCTGTCTGTTTGGTGTCTCGATTAGCTGTTCTAGTTGCTAAAACATGTCGGCGTAGCAGTATGCGACGCATCATGTGTGCCAAATCATACGCCGTTGTACCCACTGTTATAGTTGATGTGTGTAATACGGGAACAGGAATAGTGGTTGTTCCAGCGGGGTCTGAATTTACTTCACTTAAAAAAGTGTTTATTGCATTGATATCATTTGGGTCTGTTAAACGTGGGGTTCCTGTGGCGCTATCGACCAATACATTGGTAAAATCGTGCATTTGCTGCTGTAATGCCAGCTGTGTTGTATTAATATCACTGTTTAGATTCCCCAGTTCCGTTTCAATATCCGTTTTTGCGACATCGTATGTTCGTGTTCCGCGTATCCCATCAACTGTTGCCTGGGCTGTGGCTTGCTGTGCGCGTTCGTTTCGCAACAAGTCTTCTAGAGCACGTTTGTCGTCGCGTTGTTTTTGTAAATATTGGTCATGTTCGGTCTTGAAATTTCCACTTTTGTCCGAGTATTGTTTGATTTTACTGTCCGACAGGTTTATTGCGTTGCCAACCATGGTAATGCCATAGCCAATGCCCATGAATGCGGTTTTTATACTCTTGTCCAGTGCCGTGGTCACGAACTGTACGCCTTGATTTTTATTCCAGGACAGTTTCCCATCAGAAAAAATACTTAGTTTTTCCTTTCCCAGTGTATCCATAATTTTGCTGGTGGTGTATCCATAGTGCAGGACAGATATTAATTCCAATGCGGTTTTGGCTTCATCTTTTTTGCCTTCATTGATTGCTCGAATCATTATTTCTTTGACCAAAGCTTGCATATGCGTGCCGTTTTTCAATGCGCCCGCCCATACCTTGGATAATTTTGGGTCGTTTTTTAACGCGTTAAGTGTCTTGTCGAACCAATCAAGATGTTTTTTTGCTTTGAACTCGCGCGCGCTTTGCAGCTTGTCTTTTGCGTTACCGATGTTTTTTAATACGCCATCCAGGCCATCCGTTTTTTTCAAACCTTTTCGCAAATGCTTGCAAATCGCTTTGGCTTCAGGCGAAAAAAACAACTCGTCACCCTTGAGTTTTGTATATTTTTCTAAATAGTCAGAATATGTGTCACCCCACCATTCTGCCAAACGTTCTGGTATTGTAAGTGTGTCTTCGCGCTTTGGCTGAACATAATCGTCGCTTTTTGGGTCGTCGTAGGTTTGATTCTTTATCGCCTTGTTCAGCGGTCCAGAAATTTTACCATCGTCATATTGTTCAAAAACTTCTCGTGCTTTTGAGTCGTGCCGAAGCGTATCCAGCAGGGTTCTGTATTCGTTTTTGAATTGTTGCAGACGGAATACGGGAATATTGTCATCGTCAAACCATGCAGAGGTATCACTGCAATCTGGAATTTCAGATGGATTTGTAATGCCCAGGCGCTGTTGCATGGTTGGGTCGCCTGCTATATATCCATCGATAACCTGTGCGACTTTTTCTAGATTCTTTCTGAATTTTGGATTTTTGTTATATTTTTCCGAGACTATCCCACTTAACAAATCATCATAAGAAAAATCGTCGGTCAGCAATCCCCAGTTTTTTAATTGCAACTCTAAACGGTTTTTATACTTTGTCAGGAAACCATGAAGTGTAATCGCCGTTGAACCCGCAGGGGCCGGGCCGATTTTTTGCTTGCCCGCAGAGGTTGCCTTGGTGTACTGGAACAGATGCTGTATCGTTACCCCGCCACTATTATGAGAGCCGAAATACCGTTCTAGGAATTTTGTGGCTTTATCATTGTACTTAAAGGTGCCTTTTGCGCCATCCATAGACTGAAAGGCTGTTTGAAATGCCTTGAACAGCTTTTTCCATTCTTTGTCATCTGCCCCCAAATACATTTCGTCAGCCGGATCTTGCGGATCGGGCAAGTCTTTTCGTATGTAAATATTTGTTCCTGGCACGGTTTCAAATTCACCGGTCGCCGGGTCTTTTTTTAATAATTCTTCCGCCCAGATTTTCTGGTTGTCGGTTGCCTTTTTATCTTTGATATAGCCACAAAATTGCACGAATTGCTCGTGCGACATTTCACGAAATATCAGCCTGTTGTAATAAGCGGTCAAAAAATCTTTCATGTTAGCCATATCGGTTGCACCTTTTTCTATCCCATTTATTATAGTTCAAATTTGTTGGAATTTCAATATTTACTGTACTTTTATTTGGCTTTTTGGTTATATTCTGTGACAAAGGAATGAAAGTGAAACGATTACTGTTTTCTTTATACGGATTTGCGTTTTTTAACAAGTTTTTATTACTAACGCCCCTTTACGCCATTTTTATGCAGCAAAACGGCTTGTCTGACCTGCAATTATCAACAATGTTTATCATTTCGTCCCTGGGGACAATCCTGGGGCAGGTGCCGATTACAAACATCACTAATCGCCTGGGCCAGCGATGGTCAATGATGATTGGCCAGGTCTTAAAGGCCGCGGCGATATTGCTGTGGCTGATTATGCCGAATTACACCGGCTTTGTTATCGGTATGTTTATGTGGGGGATTCAGGCCGGTTTTCGCGGCGTTGCATTCGAAGGTTTGGTCTATGATTCTGTGGCGGCGTACGGGATGCGGTGTGAATATTCGCGTATTTTGGGGCGCAAGTCCACCTATGAATCAATTGGTACGGCACTGTCTGCGTTTGGTTCGTTGTTAATGTTCATGGGGTACGCCTGGGTGACATGGGTATCCGTTGCGGCGATATTAGTGTCAATGATTTGTCTGATGCTGGTGCCGTATCGTCCAACCGCGCCAGGGCGGATGCCTGCCACAATTCATATTGTGAAACTGATAAAGACCGGAATTCGTGTCTGTATGCGCACACCGTGTCTGATGTCGGTTATGATGCTGACCTTGTTGGTGATAAATATTCCGTTCTTGGATGAATTTTTAAGCCCAATAGGATTGCAGATTGGTATCCCGATCGCGTATGTTGGTATGTTGTCGCTGTTCTTGTTGGGGTGCGCCACGATTGGCCAGCGATTTGCGTATAAATTTACCAAGGTATCGGACAGTATTCTATACACACTGATTGGGCTAGTCGGTGTAGCATTTATGTTATTTGGGTTTAGTTATAACATGCGTGGTTTGTGGCTGATGGGCTTGGCGTATATGCTGTTTTACGGTATTTATACCATACTATATTCGCGGTTTCAGCATATGATACCCATGCGTTATCGTTCGGTTGTTTTATCGCTATATACCACGATAAATTACATACTGTACATGATTGTATGTGGTATTGTTGGACTTGGTGCGACATTGGGCAGTTGGCGTTACAGTATCATTATACTTGGGGTTCTGATGCTGGGGCTGGGGATTTACGCGTTTTCATTTATGCGTCGTCGCTGTGTTGCCCAAAAATAAAATTATTTAGGGCTGGGCTTTTTCTGAAAAAAGGACTATAATCCCATAAAATAATGGGAAAGGAATATGAAGAAAAAGTCATCGTTGCGTCGTTTTTTGACGAATGTTTACGGATATATATTTTTTAATAAATTATTGCTGTTAACACCTGTTTATGCGGTTTTTATGCAAGAACACGGCATGTCTGATATGCAGTTGTCGTCACTGTTTATCATACTGTCGGTCGGTACATTTATGACCCAAATCCCGGTCACATGGATTACCAACAACCTGGGGGTAAAAAATGCGATTAACCTGGGGCAAATATTAAAGGCAATTGCCTTTGTTTTGTGGCTGGTTTGGCCGACATACTTTGGCTTTGCGCTGGGGATGTTTTTATGGGGAACCCAATCTGCATTTTTCAATGTTGCATTCGAAGGAATGTTGTACGACGAACTGCGCGCCCGTCGTCACCACGATATTTATGCGCGTGTATTGGGAACGCGCTATAATGTTTCTGCGGTTGCGGCGGCGTTATCTGCATTTGGTTCGCTGTTGATGTTTGTTGGGTATGAATGGATAACGCTGGCGACATTGTTATCAGTTGCGATTTCAATGCTATTTATAAATCGGATTCAGTTGCGTGCCCATCCGCGACCCAGGGCAGGGCGTACGCGTAAAACAAACTTTCTGCGGTTGTTTCGTACAGGTACGCGTATCTGCATGCAGACACCATGTATCTTTTTAATGTTGATGCTGACACTGCTGGTCAGCAATATCTGCTATTTAGATGATTATCTCAGCCCGATTGGTGTTGAAATCGGCCTGCCTGTTGTTTATGTTGGCCTGGTTCAGTTCTTTGCATTGGGGTGCAGTGTATTGGGTCAAACATTTGCACACCGTTTTCGGTCTGTGCCTGATTGGATTTTATATCTGGCGATATGTATTGCTGGTGGGATGTACATTGTGTTTTCAGCATCATATAATGTGGCGGGACTGTGGGCATTGGGTGTTGCATACGCGCTGTTTGCGGCGATATATATTTTGCTGTATTCGCGATTCCAAGACTTTTTGCCATCGTCTTATCGTTCGGTTATTTTATCGTTATACAGTATTGGCGATAATTTGATTTATGTTGTCACTTGTCTGCTGATTGGGTTGGGCGGCACACTGGGCAGTTGGCGTTACAGCATATTCTTTTTAGGTGCGATATTAGTACTGATTGGCATGTGGGCAATGTTGTTTATACGAAACAGATGTGCCGCAGAATACAATCCAAATATGCGCGTTATTAAAACCACACGACCAACCGGGAACGATATTGTATAAACGGTTTATGTTCCTGTACATATTGCCGGGTAAAACAGATAAAATGCGGATATGAAATTCAATATCCGCAATTTTTTTCTACGGTCGTTGCCGTATCTGATGTCTATTGCCGGTGGTATTGTCTTGTATACAGGTGCAATTGATAATGCGCCAAATGCGAATATTCGGGATTTAGTTATCAATGTTTCTGCATCGTTGTTATCGATACCGTTGGTGTTCTTGCTGTATGATTATACAAATTCCCGTGTTGCGAACCAAATGAAGAAATCAGTTGCCAACAATATGGCTGATAAATTAAATACGGTATTGGTTAATACGATATTAATGTTGCGTGATGCAATGGGGGTGCGAAATAAACTCAGCCTTGAAAACCTGAACCGGATGTTGGTTTGGCGTGCGCCTGAAATTGCACATCGGTTGAATATAACACCGCGTGTGCTGGATGCACTGCATACATGCCATAATGACCTGGATACATTACTGTTTCGCAACAGTCAAACAAATGTCTTGAATCCCGACCAAGCCCAAATTTTATCATCAATTACCCGCGCCATGGCGCATTTAATAAACGAAAGCAAGTTTCATAAAAATCGCCGTGTTTCTGCAAAATATATCGAAAGTATAATGGGGCATATCTTGGACTGGCTGGATTCTGATTCTGTTGCCAGTCTGCATTTACAGCAGCATTTAACCGGCGCCCCAAAAGAAAAATAGGTTTTTTGCGTATTTTTTCTTGCATTTTGTTTTTTTATGTGTCAAAATTGCCCCCGTACCTTGGAAATAGAACCTTGCGTTCTCCCTTTCCAGGTCCGGTTTTGGGGACATAGCTCAGTTGGTAGAGCAAATGACTTTTAATCATTGGGTCCAGGGTTCGAGTCCCTGTGTCCCCACCAGAAAACCCGCGGATTTCCGCGGTTTTTTCTTGCTTTTTTGTGTGTGGTTGATATACTGTGCACAACCAAACCCAAGGATTTATTATGTTATCAGGATTAAGAGCCAAGGCAAACGCCGCCAAACGCGGCAGATGCAAAAATCTAATCGCAGTTTTGGAAGAACCCAGCGACCCAAAAAACATTGGGGCCGTCATTCGCAATATCAATGCCTTGGGGGTGGAAAAATTATATATTGTTGATCCAAACAATGTTGTGCCAGATAACTGGGACGATATGCGTACGCGCAAGACCTTGTTGAAATCGTCGGTCAGTGCGGTCAAGTGGACTTTTGTTAAAAAGTTCAAGTCCACCGAACAATGCATGGACCACTTGGAAAAAAATAAATATGTGTCCGTTGTCACATCGCCGCATATCAAGGGGCGCACAAATGTTGTTTTGCAACACGGTGATTTTACGCAAAAACGCCTGGCAGTATGGTTTGGAAACGAAGCACGTGGTATCAGCCCTGCGGCGGTTAACCGCAGCGCAGCATGCATAAATATCGAAATGTACGGGATTATTGAAAGTTTCAATCTGGCGGTATCGACGGGGATTGTACTGTATGAAATAACCAAACAGCGTCGTGCCTATCAGGCGACCCATACCCGCGGCCGCAAAAAAGACCCGGCAATCGTTCCAATGGCAGAATAACAGCAGGGGCGACATAAATGTCAGGATATACAAACAAAGATATCGCAAAGGTAATCGCGCAAAACATATTCAGACACAAAAATTTTTGGAATTTGAATAATTTCAAAAATCGTCTGCATGTTTTGTTGTTAATGGCGTTGCCTGTATCATGCAAAGATAAAAAACTGCGCGCATCTTATAATACTGCCAAGTATAATTTTTGGTCGGCGTGCGGCGATGATATGGATTATAAGTTTTTTATTGGTATCCGTCAGCGTTTGCAAAAATGTAATACAAAATAAAAATCGCCCCATAGGGGCGTTTTTATTCATATTTACTGGCAAATTTTTCTGGATTGTCGCGGGACCAGTCTATTCCCCGTCGCACGACTGTGGCAGGTGTGCCAGCAATCAGTGAATTTTTTGTTGTGAATTTACGGTTCACAAAACTTTTTGCGCCAACAATGCAGTTGTCTGGGATTTTTGCGCCCTTTGCAATAAATGTTCCCGGATTTACCCAAACATGGTTCCCGATAACCACATCGGCGGTTGGGTTCAGTATTTTTTTTGTTTTTTTATCAAAAATTGTATGCCAATCGCCGGTCATTATATCAATGTTATACGCAAACATACAGTCATCACCGATAATAACATTGCTGTCACCCCCACTGGCAAATTCAATATTTATTGTACCATTTGATGTACAGTTTCGACCAATTAGCAATTTTGTTTCGCGTTTATTGTCGGGCTCTTTTTTAACCCGTAAATCCAGTACCCAGTCACTGGTATGTGGCATAATTTGAACGAATGAATTATCACTTAATCTGATGTCCATTTGCCATATATTCAGTGGCAGGTGAAATTCGATATAGTTATTTTGTCCGGTAAACATAAATCGGCATTGTGCCAGGTTATATACCTGTTCGCGCCGACCATCCGGATGCACCAACACGATTTTATTATTGTTTCGGTCGCACGCATCTTTGAATGCCTTGACATAATCTTTTTTGAACCATTTCATTTTTGCTTCCCTTGCTTATTTTTGAAAAACCAGCACCCGTTCTATCCCACCCAGGTCGCGTTCACTGCGAACAAAGTGCCATTTTTGTGATAAAAATATTTTTTTGATGTCAGTGGCTTGTCCTTCGCCGATTTCCAAATACAAATTGCCGCGTTTTTTTAGCCATTTTTTTGCATTTTTTGCAATTTTCTTGTACGCAGCCAGCCCATTTTCATCGGCATACAGTGCCATATGTGGATCATGTATTGCGCCGGCATCCACCCGCGCGTCACCCACGGCAATATAGGGCGGATTTGATACAATAATATCAAACTGATGGCGAACTGCGTTCGATTTTGAAAAATCACCACGAATTACCTGAATTCGTTCGCCCAGTCCCAGTTCACGAACATTTTTCCGTGCAACACGAATTGCGCGCCAAGATTTATCAATTGCAACCCCGTGTGCCCCATGAATATTTTTCACAGTCGCACAGATTATACAACCGGTTCCTGTACCTAAATCTAAAATGGTTGGGCGCGTGTCGCCACCACAGTCGCTGATAACTGCTGCGACCAGTGTTTCGGTGTCTGGCCGTGGATCCAATGTATGCCGATTGGTATAGAATTTCAGGCCATAAAACCATTTTTGCCCAATAATTTTTGCCACAGGCACCCCGCGACGCAGTGCGCGCGACATCCGCCACACTGCCAGTCGCCCCAGTTTGGGCTTGTTTTCAGTTATAATTCGTGCGGCGCGAATCCCGCCAGCAGCCTGTAAAATTGCGAACGCTTGATTTGTTTTCATAAAGCGATTATAATCCCGCTTATGAAAAAAGCAAAAGATATTCTGACCGCAACCAATTTGACACGCATGGTAATGGCGTTGGCTACCTTGCTGACATTGATTGCAATATTCTTGGTGGTGACGAACCGTGCACCATCGGTATTAAAGCGCACCCCCAATGAATGTACATCGGTTGTGATGGTTGCATCGGGTGATACATTGTCAAAACTATTATTGGACCAGGGGTTGACCCACAATGATGTCAACGCGATTGCCAGTGTGTTAAAGTCTGATGCCGGAATTTCCAGCCTGCGCGCGGACAAGGACAAGATTGAATTTACGCGCCCATCTGATGATGCCCCCGTGTCCAAGATTGTGGTTGTACCATCCCCCTGGCGCCAGGTTGAATTAACATGCAATGAATCCGGTGGCTGGGATTGCCAGACGGTTGATATTGCGCGCGACACCCGCGCCAGTTATCGTGCAGGCGAAATCCTGGATGGGGACAGTTTTTATGTCGCGGGCCAGCGTGCTGGGATTCCTGCGGGCATTTTAGTCGAAGTTTATGATTTATTGGCGTTTGAAATGGACTTTGAGCGCGATGTTCGTGCCGGTCAAAAATTCGCGGTTTTATACGAAGAAAACTTTTCTGATGGCAAAAAGATTGATAACGGTAATGTTTTGGCTGTATCGTTCCAGGCACTGCGTGGCGATGTCAAAATGTATCGTTTTCGCAAGGGCGACGGCACCGTCGGCTATTATGACGAAAACGGCAATGGCGCGATAAAATCCTTAAAGCGTACACCGATTAATAATGCCAAGATTACCAGTAAATTTTCGCGCAATCGCAAACATCCTGTACTGGGGTACACCCGTGCGCACAAGGGGGTTGACTTTCGCGCATCAACTGGCACCCCGATTCCAGCCGCTGGGGCAGGGCGCGTAATTGCCCGTGGATACAATCGCGGCCATGGTAATTATGTAAAACTGCGCCACAACGGATCTTTTGAAACATTGTATGCCCACATGTCTAAATTTGCCAAGGGTGTCGTTGTTGGCACAACCGTGCGCCAGGGCCAGACAATTGGCTATGTTGGTTCGACCGGCTATTCAACGGGACCACATTTGCACTATGAAATTATCAAGGATGGCCAGCATGTAAACCCAATGACGGTAAAGTTGCCGGCAATCAGCAACCTGGGCAAGGCGGACAAGAAAAAGTTCCTGGAATACCGCGAAATTGTGGATGACGGTATTGAAAAACTATCAAAAACCCCATCTGGATATATTCAGTTATAAAAATCCCCCGATGTTCACCCACGCAAACGAAAGTTTGCGCGGGGCCCGAAGTGGGGGATTTTTTACCGCGCTAAACCTTTATTTGTCTGACCGCCAAAAACAGGCATAAAATCCGCTAAAAACAATTGGTTATACGGCAAAAACAATGCCGAATCCAAAGGGACCTTTGGATTCGGCTAAATTTCATCCCCATTTTACCCAGGTTTTTAACCCTTTGTCAATCGGATTTTAT
>JAZTWE010000046.1:0-35421 GCA_045635705.1 Candidatus Enterousia sp. | reverse complement strand
GTGGTATTCGTCATCGTAACCGCTTGCCGGTTCGTGGTCAGCGTACCCAGACAAACGCACGCACACGCAAGGGTAAACGTGTTGTAGTTGCCGGTTCCGCAACCAAAGGGAAATAAAAATTAATCTAATGTCACATCTGCTTGATGTTGGCGCGTTCGTGTAGCGTTTGTACACTTAACTTACCAACATCATCGCATCTGCAACATTATCTTAATTTTTTAATAATAAGGTAGAGATTAACACCATAGTTAATTGAAGACATCGAAAAAAAGGTTAATAAAAAATGGCAGTAACAAAAGCTAAAAAGAAAGTTGTTAAAAAAGTATCGCACGGCATTGCACATATCGTTGCGACTAATAACAATACACGTATCACAATTACAGACCAGTCAGGCGCTGTGTTAACATGGGCAACCGCTGGGGCAAATAATTTTAAGGGCGCGAAAAAGTCCACCCCATATGCCGCAACAGTTGTTGCAGATGCAGTGGGTAAAAAAGTCGCCGAAATGGGTATGAAGACAGTTGATGTCTTGATGCGTGGTATTGGTCAGGGTCGTGAATCTGCTGTACGTGGATTGGCAAATGCTGGTCTGATTGTGCAAAGCATCACCGATACAACACGTATCCCACACAATGGGTGCAGACCAAAGAAAGTCCGTAGAGTATAAAAAATCCCCCGTTTGGGGGATTTTTTTAACGAACCTTTTGCAACAGGCGGATGTTGGTTTCGCTGGGGGTGCGGGGCTTTTCAGGTAACAAAACCAAATCAGTGTTTGGAATGCGGCCTGATTGATTGTGAAACGCATCACGGGATTGGGGAATATAGACGATGTATCCATTCTTGGCAACATGTGGTGCCAGATTTTGAAATATCTTTATTTGTTCGCTGGGGTTAAAGCCACAATCAAATATGTTCGATAGGTTGATTACATCGTACTGTTGGAAACTGTTCAAATGTGAATGCAAATCATTCAAATCTGACCAGATAAAATTATAGGCCCCGTGAACAATCTGTTTCAGTTTTTCAAATTCCCCGGCGTTTGGATGCTGGGATTCAATTCCATACCCGCGCGAAAATATATAGTGCGATGCCGCGATATCAAAAAATTCGCGTTCGTCATTCCCCAGACTATCAATTATTTCGTTGAAATGTGGAATTGAATTAAATTCTGTGGTCAGGGGTAATTTTTTTACCATGCGACTGTATTCGCCGTACGACATTTTCTTGATAGCACTGGTTTTTATGTCCTGGACCAGGTGGGCACAATATGTAATGTCAAATGTATCGATATGCTGGGCACCGGCCAATTGATAGAATAGGGCCTGGTCGCCACTGCCAGCGGTGGTTAAAACACGTGCGCAGTTTGGTGTCGCGCGAACGATATTGCGTAGATTTTCATTTGTGCCTGCGTATGCCGGGATGAAAAACACGCCGTTTGGGGTGCCAATAGGGGTGTTTGGCGCAAACTGTGCGCGTACTTCGTCGGCATTAAACTTTTTTCCCATAATCATAAAACAATTCCTTTTTTAGTTCTATAAATATAATACAAAAATATATAATTGTCAATGTTTTGATGTGTTTTTTTGTAAATAAGGGCTTTTAATATATTCATATTTATGATAGAATTAAACAGATTAGAGGGGAAATCTATGAGAAAAATTGCAGTTTTATCTTTGATTTTGGCTGGGTTGCTGGGTGATTCTGTGGCGGCACCGGCCCAGCGTCGTGGGCGCACCGCGGGTGCGTCGGCACCGGCGGCCAGTGCCAGTGCACAACCTGCGACGGCGGCACGTGCGGCGACGGGTGCGCGCACAGCACCGCGTACAGCGGGCGGAACATCGGCGGCGGCAAAGCCAGTGTCTGCGCGCAGTGCAACACCAACATCAAAGCCGGTTGTGGCAGCCCGTGCAGGTGCAACACAAAAAGTTATCGGCAGTGGTACCAAGGTTGCAGCCGCGGCCAAGAATGTCGTGGTCAGTGAAGAATGCCAGGCAAAATACGACGGGTGTATGGATGCGTTCTGTATGCTGGATAATGAAACGGGTGGTCGTTGCCTGTGCAGTGATCGTAATGCAGAACTGGATGCAATTTTGGCTGAAATTGAAAAATTAGATCAACAGTCTTATCAAATGGCGACGGTTGGTGTTGAACGCATTGAAATGGGCGCAGATGCTGATGCGGCAATGGCGGCGGCAAATGCAGTGGCGGATTCTTTGACGACCGCAGGCGAAGAAAAGAAAGCACGCAAGGCGTTGGATTTGTCGATGTGGGATGCGCCGGTTGATTTCGAAGACGAAGATGTTTGGGGCGAAGCAGCAACATCATCAATTGATGGCAAGGAAGGTGATGCGCTGCATTCGGCGGCGGCAAGTCTGTGCGCGGAACAAATCCCAGAATGCAAGTCTGAATTAAATATGCTGAAAATGATGTATGCCCAGCGTATCAAGTCTGATTGCGCGGCGTATGAAAACAGCCTGAAACAGCAAAAAAGTGCCAGTGCAAACAAGTTGGCCGTTGCGCAAAAAGCAATGAGAGAGGCCGCACTGGACCAACTGCGTACGGCAAACAAATATGATTTGGGTCAGTGTACGGTTGAATTCAAAAAATGTATGCAGACCACGGGTGGTTGCGGTACGGACTTTTCGGGTTGTGCATCAATATCAGCGATGGATAATACCAATACAAAAAAGTCCACGCGTGGCAAGGCCAAGACATACAAGATTCAGGGTTCGGTCACAGAAATTGAAATTTCTGCATCAACATATGATGCGCTGATTGCAAAAAAACCATTGTGTGAAAGCGTGACAAAATCGTGCGTTGCGGTTGCTGACCAGGTTTGGGATACTTTCTTGAAAGAAGTTGCGCCCCAGGTAAAGTCAGCAGAACTGATTGCCGAAGATAATGCGCGCCAGGATTGTATCGGTAATATTTCATCGTGTTTCCAAAAGGCATGTAAAGACAGCATGGATCCAAATGATCCGGATGGTTCATACGATATGTGCTTGTCACGGCCGGGTACGATGCTGAATGTTTGTAAGATTCCATTGAATGCGTGTGGTATTGATGCGTCCAGTGAATCGAATGCCGCCAAATCAAACATTTGGGACTTTGTTGTTGCGCGTTTGGCATCAATGCGTGTCGATTCTTGTACAACAGAAGTTAAAGAATGTCTGCAATCCGAAGACAGATGTGGTGAAGATTATTCTCAGTGTATCGGTCTGGATACAGATACCATTATTCGTATGTGCCCATACGATAAACTGACCGGTTGTCAAAAGGTTTATGGTGACCAGGATATTCGGGGCGATAACGTCTATGACGAACTTGCTACTATGGTCCAGGGTATCATGATTAACATCGATAACAATTTATTGACACAATGTCAAAATGCGGCCAATACGGCAATGGTCAATGTTTGTGGCGATACAGAAAATTGTACCGGACTGACCATTGATGAAAATATTGGATCACGCAGCCTGGAATACAAGATTTGTGAATACACAAACAGCGAAGCGGGACTGGATATCAATTATTCAAAGTGCCGTACGGATGTGTCACAGATTATGGATACAGAATTGGGCAAGATTAATTCATCGGCCAGTACGGATATCGCCCAGGTGATGAGTGAATCAGGATTGGGGCCAATTACACCATTTGCCGGGGTCTTGGATGGCACAATTTATTGGGAAAGCGTCGGTATCGGTGAAGATGGTCGTTTGGATATTGAATCGTACTGGGAAACAGTTGATGCCGAAGGCAATATCAAGCCGGCAGATCGCGAAAAGATTAATTCTGAATTGGCGGTTCTGCAACGCAATATTGATGCGGCGATTAACACAATTGAGGCGGACCCAACCGTCCAATACTGTATGACCGGTCGCCAGGTTCAGGGTATGAAGGAAATGAAAATCGGTCGTGGGCAATCTGCGGCGCGATTCCCAGAACTGACCAAGCAGATGCGTATGTCGATTGCAAATGCGGCCTTGAAAACAGCCAAGGATAATTACTATAAGAAGTATGATGAACTGAATGCCAAGATGTTACAGGACTATGCAACGATTGGTGAACGCATGGCGGAAATTCAGGGTGAAAATGCATTGGATGCGCGTCGTGAATTGGCACGATATGCATGTGTGAATTTTGCGGAAATGGGCGCAATGGCAAAATCGCCAGAACCACCAAAGAATGCGTTTGGTAAGATTTTAGCGGCGGTTGCAATTGCAGGTGCTGCGGTTGCGATACCGTTTACTGCGCCACTTGGTATGGCTGTTGGTGCAACAGCAATGGTTGCAACTGGTATAGCGGCAACAGCGGGTGTGGCGTCTGCAGGTGTTGGTATTGCAGCGATTGGTTTGGCGGGTAATGCCGGGTCAAAGAGCGCAAATGGTGCCGATGGTGGTGGTCAGACTCAGTTGTCTGGGTCAAAGCAGTTGAATCAGTGGAATTATAAAGAAACAGTCACATCGACATTTAACTGGGAAACATTGCAGTGTCAGAAGTGTGTTCGTTCACAGCAGTGTTCCAAGACCAAGAATCCACTATTTGGAAGCAAATATTGCAAGACTTGGGCCGATCCAGTTGAAAGTTGTAGTGATACCCAGTTCTAAAAAAATCCCCCGGTTGGGGGATTTTCTTTACCAAGATAAATAAAAGTTTAGTTTACAAAACACATTAAGTGTTTTGTCATTCCGTGGCTTGACCACGGAACCCAGGTTATGCGCGCAAAGCG
This sequence comes from Candidatus Enterousia sp., assembly GCA_045635705.1. Classification (GTDB taxonomy): domain Bacteria; phylum Pseudomonadota; class Alphaproteobacteria; order Rs-D84; family Rs-D84; genus Enterousia. The sequence continues at coordinate 30,692 of JAZTWE010000046.1, read as the reverse complement.
CGTGCAAATACTAATGTTTCTATGTCCTGGGTCCCGCGGTCGAGCCGCGGGATGACAGATTTTTTTACAAAAAAATCTGTTTATATCTACTCAACTAAACTTTTATTTATCAAAGTAATTATGTACATGTCCCACGAAGCGTTTTGCGAAGTGGGATTCCACAATTGAACTTTGAAGATTGCACTTTGAACTTTTATTAGTCCCTATTCCTGCCTGCCTAGGGGTGACAATTATGTATGCTGCATTTGAACTTTGCACTCTGAACTTTGAACATTGAAAAAAATCCCCCAATCGGGGGATTTTTTAAGCTGCTTTTTGTATGTCTGATTTGATTTGGCGGATGTATTTGCGCAAATCGTCAATTGCAACCAATGAACCATCGCGCTTTTCTGCCGACCAGTAGTCCCAGCCGTTAAAACTGACGCTGTGTTGCAGTTTGGCCGCCATAACATGAATTGATGCCTTGCCCAACAGGGGGTGGGTCAATTGCCCGTCACGGGTAATCATAACGCGTTCGCCACGCGGACTGACCAGTGTTTGGCCAACATATAACAGGCCTGATTCAATCAGTTCTTTGAATGCAATGCGAATTTCGTCGCGTTTTGGTTTGGTGACCTCGATATCCGTCAGGTCAATTGGTTTTGCATCTTCAATGCGTGTGCGCGCCGCAGCAACATATTCTGGTTCGCGTTCAAATCCGATAAATTGCCGCCCCAGTTCCTTGGCCGCGACCGCGGTTGTTCCAGAACCCATGAATGGATCCAGGATAATGTCGCCTGGTTTGGTTGATGATAAAATTACGCGATGCAATAAATCCAGTGGCTTTTGCGTGTTGTGCAGGCTTTTGCCATCTGTGCCCTTGACACGTTCTTCGCCCAGGCAAATATTTATGCCCCAGTCGGAACGCATTTGCTTGCCACCGTTTAATTTTTTCATCGTTTCGTAATTAAAGGTATATTTACCTGTTTTTTGTGGGGTCGCCCAAATCAATGTTTCGTGCGCGTTTGTAAAACGGGTGCCGCGAAAGTTTGGCATTGGGTTTGTCTTTACCCATACAATATCATTCAATATCCAAAAGCCCATGTCTTGTAATGCTGCGCCAACGCGAAAGATATTATGATAACTGCCAATTGTCCACAGTGCGCCGTCAGGTTTTAATACGCGCTTGCATTCACGCAGCCATGCGCGTGTAAATTCATCGTATTGGGCGGGGGATTCAAACGCGTCCCATGAATCACGCACAGCGCGCGCGGCGGTTTGATCTTCGGGTCTGTATAATGTTTTTCCACCCAATTGCAGATTGTATGGCGGGTCTGCAAATACAGCATCGACTGATCCGTCGGGAATGCCGCGCATCAGTTCGATACAATCACCAATCAAAATCTGGTTTAGGTATTTGTCCATTTGGGCCTACATCTCTGACATAAATTATATCATAAAATAGGGGGTGAAAAATTTGCCCCATGATAAATTTTTTGAAATAAAGGTCTTGATTTTTATAAAAATGCAATTTTTGTGATTGTAATTTATACTTGCGCGGGACGGATTTCATTGCTACCGTATAGTGATATGAGATGTCCATATTGCAATTCTACTGAAAGCAGGGTGACAGATTCACGCCCTGATATTGAAGACGCGATTATTCGCCGTCGTCGTGTTTGTGAACAATGCGGGGCAAAGTTCACAACGGTTGAACGCGTCCAAATGCGCGATTTGATGGTGCGCAAAAATAGCGGAAAGTTAGAAGCCTTTGATCGTGAAAAACTGCGTCGCAGTATTAAATTGGCGTGTCGTAACCGTGATGTTGGTGATGAACAGATTGAACGACTGGTGACATCAATTCATCGTCGCCTGGAAACAGAAACGGCTGATGATACGGTGACCAGTGCAATGGTTGGGCAAATGGTGTCGGATTCGTTGTTGAACCTGGATCCGATTGCGTTTGTACGTTTTGCATCTGTGTATCGCAAGTTTTCAAAGATTGCAGATTTCAAAAAAATTATTGATAAAATCCCAGAGGCGGCCGATGATGCCCAGGTTTGCCACCTGCCAAAGACATCATTGTTCTGACACTGACGAGAGAGATGAAACGGATTTTCGCAATTTTATTCGCACTGATTTTGCCGCTGTCGCTGTATGCGGCTGAATTGCCGTCGGTGTTGACGCCAAAGGATGCGGATTTGTATCGTCAGATTTTTGATTTGCAGGCCAAGGAGCGAATTGATGCCGCAATCATTTTGCAACAACATTTGACAGACGATGTTTTGTTGAACGAAGTGTTATATCAACGATATATTTCTGATACCTATCGGACCAAGGGCAAGGAAGTCGCCGCATGGATGACAAAGTATTATGATATGCCGGGTGCGGTGCGTATGGAAAAATTGGGCAAGATAAAGCAGGCCACTACGCGCAAGGCGTCGGTGCCAAATTCAATCAGTGGGCGCGAGTCAATCGAAACAGCACAGTCTGAGACATGGACCGAAAAAAAGTATAGCGGTTCAACGGCAAAAAAAATCAATGAATTTAAGCGTGCAATACGCAGTGGCAGTACCAAGACCGCGCGAACAATTTTGGAAACATCGTCGTTCAAGCGCAGCCTGACCGAATCAGACTATGGTCGTTTGGCGGGACGATTGTCATTTATATACTATACAAATGGCGAAATGGAATTGGCCAAAAAATGGGGGTTTGTTGCATCTGATGCGAATTCAGAATATGGCCTGTGGTCAATGGGATTGCTGTATTTCAAGGAAGAAAAGTTTGGCGAAAGTCAAAAGTATTTTAGTCGTATCTTGGACTTGAAGCAGATTAACAATGCCCGCAAGACCGAGGCCGCATTTTGGGCCGGACGCGCCGCAGATATGAATGGAAATCGGGCTGCAGCCGAAAAATATTGGCGGATTGCCGCAACACATCCGATGGCGTTTTATGGGGCGCTGTCTGCAACGATGCTGGGGAATCAGCCGGAATATGAATTCTTTGAACAGGAAGCAACTGATGAAGATTTTGCCGCGATGATGGATGCAAAATATGGTCGCCAAGCATTGGCACTGTTGCAGATTGGGAATAAGGAACGTGCCGAAGAATATCTGAAATATATGATAACGCCGCGGGCGACGGATCGTACGCTGCATGCGATAAATTCAATCGCATCAGATTTTTCGTTGCCACGCGTGTCTGTCCAGTCGGCCAGTGTTATCAAGGATCGTGGTATCTTGGAAATTGATGATGATATTATTTATTCGGCACAGTATCCATTGCCAGACTGGGAACCAATGGGTGGGTGGTCGATTGATCGCGCATTGCTGCTGGCAATTACAAAACAAGAAAGTAATTTCCGGGTCAGTGCAACATCAGGCGCAGGTGCAAACGGTGTTATGCAGTTAATGCCCAGCACCGCGAAACGTGTCGCGCGTAAAAATAAATTGGATATTTCAGAAATTGATATGTCAAATCCGGAACATAATATGTTCTTGGGTCAGCAATATATTGTTGATTTGCTGGCACACCCCAGCATTGAAAATAATATTATAAAAATGCTGGCATCGTACAATGCAGGAATGGGAACACTGGTTCAGTTTGAAAAGTCTTTTTATACATATGACCCATTATTATATATTGAAAGTTTCCCGGCGTATGAAACACGCAGTTATATAAAACGCGTGATGTCAAATTTGTGGCTGTATCGTGCGCGATTGAATCAGCCACTGACATCAATGCAGGAATTGGCAAATGGAAACTGGCCATTGTATAACAGCGAAGATGCATATGTTCAGCAGCAAATAGCGAATCGTTTGTCGATATAAAAAAACCGCCAATGGCGGTTTTGTTTTTATGCGGCTTTTTTGTTTTCAGCCAGTATTTCAACAGGTGCTTTTTTGCTAGATACAACATCTGCATCAATTACAATTTCAGCCAAGTCTGTTTTGTCCGGTGCATCAAACATCGGTTGTAATAAAATCTTTTCCAAAATACTGCGCAGACCACGGGCACCGGTCTTTCGGGCAACAGCCATTTTTGCAATTTCGCGCAGGCCGTCATCTGTTAATGTCAGTTTAACACCGTCCATTTCCAACATTGCTGTAAACTGTTTTACAACAGCGTTTTTGGGTTCTGTCAGAATTTTTACTAATGCGTCCTCGTCCAATTCGCGCAATGTAGTAATCACAGGCAGACGGCCAATTAACTCAGGAATAATACCGAATTTTACCAAATCTTCGGGTTGAACATCGGTCAGGAAATTTTTTGCCTCGCGTTCTTTCTTGGATTCGACATGGGCACCAAATCCAATGCCACTGCGTTCGCAGGTGCGATTCCCGATGATTTTGTTTAGACCATCGAATGCACCGCCACAGATAAACAAGATTTTGCTGGTGTCCAGTTGTACGGTTGCTTCGCCCGGGTGTTTGCGGCCTGCACCACCGGCGGGAACATTGGCAACGGTACCCTCGATTAATTTCAGTAATGCTTGTTGAACACCTTCGCCGGAAACATCGCGTGTCAGCGATGGGTTTTCTGATTTGCGGGAAATCTTGTCAATTTCGTCGATATAGATAATACCACGGCTGGCCCGTTCAACATCAAAGTTTGCATTTTGCAACAGACGTGTCAGAACGCTTTCCACATCGTCACCGACATAGCCAGCCTCGGTCAATGTTGTTGCGTCTGCAATTGCAAATGGAACATCCAAAATGCGTGCCAAAGTTTGTGCAAACAGGGTTTTCCCGGTACCTGTTGACCCAATCAGCAAAACATTAGATTTTTGAATTTCGACATTTGATGTGGCGGTCACATTGTGACGCTTGTAATGATTATAAACCGCCACCGCCAATGTACGTTTTGCTTCGTCTTGGCCAATAATGTATTCATTCAAGAATTCGTAAATTTTTGATGGTGTGGGCAGTTTTGATACATCGCGCGTGGTTTCAGCGCGCATATCATCGGCCATAATATCGTTGCATAAATTGATACATTCATCGCAAATACAAACATTGCGACCGCTGACCAGTTTTTTTACTTCGTATACTGCCTTGCCACAGAAACTGCAAAACTGTTGGTTGTTTTCTGGGGTTGGGGTTTTATTCTCGCTCATATTAAAATATCCCTTATTTACGCATCAAGACATCGTCGATTAAGCCGAATTTTTTTGCTTCTTCTGGGTTCATCCAGTTGTCGCGTTCCATCGCGTCAAACAATTCTTTTTCTTTTTTGCCGGTAAATTCAGACATTTGTTTAATCAGTGTTTTCTTGTTTTTTTGATACTGATTCATTCTGATTTCCATGTCGGTGATTTGACCCTGGGCACCGGCCAGTGGCTGGTGAATCATAATCTGGGTGTTTGGCAAAACAAAACGTTTGCCTTTTTCGCCGGCCGCCAACAGAACAGAACCCATTGACGCAACCAATCCCATACCAATTGTTGAAACGGGGGCCTTGATATACTGCATCGTGTCCATAATTGCCCAACCCGCGGATACATCACCACCCGGGCTGTTAATATACATGGAAATATCAGCGTTTGGATTTTCTGATTCCAAGAACAACAATTGTGCAACGATACTGTTTGCCATTGTTGGTTCAATTTCGCCGTTGACCATAACGATTCTGTCACGCAACAGGCGCGAATAAATATCAAACGAACGTTCACCGCGTGGTGATTCTTCGATAACCATTGGGATTAAAGCCATAATCTAAATCCTTTTTTACCTGTAAAATTATATCACAATAAAACCCGATTCGCGAATTTATCATATATATAGGGGATTTTTTATAAAAATCAAGACAGCAGAATAGAAACGCGGGGCCATTGGCCCCACGTGGTTAATCGATGTCAACAGGGACAATTGTTTGTCGCTGGGCTGTGTCCAATGGGTGATACTGAAATGATACGGTTGTAAAATCAATTCGGTCCATTGCGATACTGCGAACTGTGCGATTGTACATTGTGTGATAGTAAATAACCTTGTTCGTCAGATCTGTGGCCACTGTCCATTGGGTCGCAGACGGCATGTTGTTTGGGGCCTGGCCCACGGGGAATTGGGTGCCCAGGGGAACATCAAAGTTGTTCAAGATATGAAATGCCTGTTGGATTGTATCATATGCGTTGTCAGGTTGCAGGGAATATGTTTTCAAAAATGCTGCACGCACAAAACGCGATGGTGGGGTGAAATCCCCAGGCAGTCCCAAGAAACCACTGCCTGAACCAAAGGAACGCAAGGTTATTGGACCAAAACTGGTTGGGCCGGCACCACCAGGGTGCAGGTTGACATAGTTATTCAGGTTGGTCATTTGCCATGGGAATCCTGGGGCGTTGGTCAAGACACCAATTTCATTTTCATAAAAGTTTGGGCGACCATCGACTATTTCCAAGACAACCTGGCGACCAGATGGTTCGGTGATGCGCCAGTGTACGGTTGATGCACTGGGGTCAATATTTATAATGCGAACATCATTGATTGCGGCCTTGACCTGGTCAATGGTGGAAAAGCGCGACAGTATCCATGATACAACCTGGAAATCAGCCAGGGATATGTCTTTGCTGTCTTCGTTATAGTCCTGGTATTTGCCGTACCCAGGGAAATAGAATAGGGCAGCAGATAGGCCAACCTCGTTTGTGCCATCGACAACAAATTCAGGCTGTTCGACCGCCATGCCGACATATCCATATAATGCGTTGAACGACAGGCCGCCCATTGTGCCATCTGGTAACAAAGACTGTTGATTGTGTCCCCGTGGAACAATTGTGTAAATGTTGTTCATTTCGGTTCCTGACCAATCGATTGTACGGGCAACGACAACCGTATCATCCTTGGCTTTCAGTGTGATACCGGTACATGCATCGGCCGCATTGATGGCGCATAGGCATGTTAATATTGTGCTATAAAATTGAAGTTTACGCATACATTCCCCCTTTGGCTGTATAAATAAATTATTTATATTTGGCCGGGGGTGCGCCACAGGAACCTATGACTAATAATCGGTTAACAGTGGGCGCCAAATCGCCATAACGGCATCAAAGTTTGCATACATTGCCAAGAAGTCAATCATATTATCAATTATTTCCAGTTGATGATGTGACCATTTCAGGTCATCGCGGTAACGCAGTTTTGTATCAAAGTATTCGCGGACAGACGCTGTGCCACCTTTGTTTGTGACATAGTTTTGTTCAAAGTTCGCACTGTGCCAATCGCAAACCATTTCGACCAGGATAATATCCGATATTTCGGTTGCGTCACGATAGTGTTCCAAATGGTGCGGTTGCATTCGATGATGTTCGGCGTGCATGTCGCGGTAAAATTCCATGCAAGCATTTGGGATTTTGAAACCGGGATGATAGTTCGCGTAATTTACATACGCATACGCGTTGCACATTGAACCGGAATGTTTATCGTTGTCGTGTTCGGGGAAATGGTACCCCAATAATCCAGCAAAATAGTTCAGGCAATCGATATGCGCCTGGGTTCGTTTGTGATGTAATTCCAGTATTGTGCTAAGTTTTATATTCACGGGGTGAATTATATCACATTCTTGCAAAGATTTTAATTGCAAAGTGATTTTAATCGTTATATAATCAGCGGCGCATTGGGGCATAGTTTAATGGTAGAACTCCGGACTCTGACTCCACATATGCTACACAACAAAAATTCCCAGATTTCCGCATAATACAGCCTGAATTTCGGGCAAAAATGGCCGTTTAACATTTGTGCATATCACTGCATACAGGCTGGTTTAAGCTGGTTTGCATATGGTTTCAGTTTTACATATTTTTTACACGAGGATTTTTGGCATAAAAACACCGCCCGTTTGGGGCGGTGGGGTTATTTTTCTCGTGCTTTTACGACATCACGAATTTGTTGTTTGAATTTCTGCTGATATGCCGTTGGAAATGTCAAACATTCGTGTGTTTTTCCGTCCGGGAATTGTTTGCGTGCGGTTTGTAATAAAACACCCACACGTGCCGCCCCATCAATCAGGGCCTGTTTTTTGCCCCGCTTAGGCAGAACAGCCATATATTCCACCGCCTGTGATGCACGCCCTGCGGCCGCCCCGTCGGGAAACGCATCAAAATACCCGTAATCTTCCACTAAATTTTCTAAATCATTTTTGTTCATTGTATGACTCCTTGTTTAATATATGTAATATCCTTGTTATATTTTATTGCATATCCTGCTCATTGAAATACAATAACTCTTTTATTTTATTTACTTTATCTTGTGAACCATCAAAATATGTATTTTCATTTATTGGCAATAAGAACTCTATATTTTCGCATTTTTTCGTAGCGCAATCTAAAAACAAAGGTGCATTTCCTGTGGCAGTTTCGCATAAAAGTGCACAGGGTTGTTTTGTTGTGTTATCAAAGATTACTGCTTGAACACGAGTATAATTTGTATAAGTACAGGTGTTTTTATATTTCTCGGTTAAATTCCAACTTGAAACGTTTGAATCAACTAACGCATAAAATTGTTTGTCGGATGAAAACACCTTGTGTGTACCGTCATTTTGTCGTGTGTTCAAACCGCTATCGTCTAATGCTATTGCACCTGTCTTGGTATATTCATTATTCACACTAACCAGCGCATCGGCAAAGCCACTGCATAATTCTTGGCATTTTTTGCCCGATGCACCACGGCCATTTTTCAGAAAATTCGACATATTACATTTGTCCAAACACACACGTGTCGCATCACGAACGGAAAAAGATTCCATTTTTAATAATTCCGCCAATATGCGTTCATGGGTCACACGTACGTCCCAGTTCGCATCAGATGACCCCAGAAATCTAGATTTGCTTAATGCCAGTTCCACAACATTTGAATTCCATTTTATTGACGTATCAAAGTCAATTGTTTTCGCAATTGCGATACCGGACGTTAAAAATATTGCCCCTGCAAATATTAAACTTTTCTTCATTTTATTTCAGCGCCCCCTCGCATTCATCGGCAACCGTTGCCGCGCGTTTAATTGCACTTATTTGTGTTGCGTTAAATATAGTCGCAGTCGCCGATGCAACGGTTGTGCCACCGGCCAACACATTTGCCGCGGTGTTCAGGTTTTTTTCACGTTGTGCATCGTCGCCATTGCGCACACCATCTGAATTTGCAGATGCGGATGTTATTGTCCCGGCCAGGCCCAATCCCGCACCAATACCAGCGGATACGGTTGCGCCCGTTGAACGATTGTTAATAGAACTGACATCAACCGTGGTCCAAGCATCGCATGCACGAATAATATTTTCCGCACGTGCCAAATCTGTGTTCGTGGCACTGCCGTCTATGCGTGCCTGCATACGGACATTTGATAATGTTTTTACAGATGCCAAGCATTCATCAATTTGTTGTTTCAAATCGCCTTTGACCTTATTTGTACCAGACATAACCGCACCTGCGATATTTGTTGCCGTGGCCGCCGCCATTGTTCCCGTACGAACATTGCCCAGAGTTTTGGATTTCTTTTCTGCGGTGGATAATTCGGTGGCCTTTTGTTGCAGTTCCGCAGAATATGTACGAACAAAATCATCCATGGATTGATTGAATTCGTTTTGGTTTGCAATTTCCAATTTTTCAACTGGAACACCCGAACGGGATTTTTTTAATTCTGCGATTTGGGCTTCTAATTCTTCTATTTCTTTATCAACATTTGCCTTGGCTAAACCGGTTCCCAGTGCCACACCACCCGCGACCGTGCCGACGCCCGTCACCGCTGTGGTAATGCCCGCCATTTTTTTCATGTCCGATAATTCCGCACTGATGTTTCCGCATGTTGTGCGGACATTTTCAATCGCCGCGGCCAGGTCGGTGTTTGCATGTGCAACCCCCACCATCAGTGACATTAAAATACCAAATGTTAATCGCATATTTGTATTCCCTTGGTTATAAAAAACCGTCACAAAGCGGACGGTTGGAGGTTCATAACTATAATGTATAGAAAAATAGCGTGCTTATTCAATATATTCGCAACCCTCCAACCAAAATAAAGTTGGAGGTATTTTTTGTCCCCACGGACACTATACATTTCAGGGTTATGACGCCCCAACACAGTCGCCTGTGTCATGGGCATTATATCATATATTTGCATGAATTTTTACACAATTTTTACATAGAAAAAACTTTCTGCTTGCATTGAAAATAAAAAAGCCTTATAATCTGCGGCGCATTGGGGCATAGTTTAATGGTAGAACTCCGGACTCTGACTCCGTCAGTGTTGGTTCGAATCCAGCTGCCCCAACCAAGATAAAATGAAAAATGTCCCGATGGGGCATTTTTTATTTTATTTCAGGGCGGCTGAGAAAATCTCAAAAAAATCTGATTTTTTTAGGTTGAATATTCTGAATAATTTGCTATGAATATATGCATAAAGATTTAATAAGAGAAGGAGACCCTGTTATGTCCAATAATAAATGTTTCGCGGACCTGTTGAAAGTCTGCAGTGTTTTGCCAGTTTTTGCAGTTTTGCCGGCAATGGCAGCAGAATATACTGTTAAGGCTGGGGAGTCTTTGGTGGTGACGGAAGGCTATTCCAATGCAGAATATGGGGTTTTTCAGAATAATGGAAATTTAACGATTAGTGATGGGCTGGTTTTTGAAAATAATAGCACAAATGGTTATGGTGGGAATATTTTTATATTCAATGAAAATGCAACCTATACCAAAATAGGAAATAATGTTGTGTTTTCTGGTGGTAGTTCATTAGAAGGTACATCACCTGATTATGATGGAATGGGTGGCGCGATCTATTCTTGGTCTGTTCGCCGTGAAGATGGTGCAAGTGGCGCAAACGTTTTTGAAATGGGTGATAATGTTGTTTTTCGTGGAAATTCAGCCATAGATGGTGGTGCAATATATACCTATGGATACAATACGATAACCATTGGTGATAATTTAGTAGTCGAAGACAACATTTCTTTTTCTGGAAATGCTGCGATTATGCTGAATGGTTATGATAGTGCATCTGGTTATTACCTTGATTTTATCAATACGATGGATGTTGGGGAAAATGCTGTATTCAAGAATAATTTTGCGTTATTAAGAGGTGGGGCTGTTTATCTTGGTGGTAGTGCCAATGATGTGGCCACATTTGGTGATGGTGCACGTTTTATCGGAAATGCTTCATCGTTTGGTGGTGCGGTTTCCGGATTTGGTACATATGAATTTGGTGATGTTTTGTTTGATTCAAATATATCGTGGAATGCATATGACTATGTTGTTAAAGATTGGAAAAGCCCTGATAAGAGAACTGTTGGTAATGGTGGTGCTGTCGCGAATGCCGGTATTTTTTCTATCAAAGGTAATGCAAGCTTTGTGAATAATTATTCCGAAGGTTTGGGTGGCGCGATTTACAACGATGGTGATATGGAATTCCAGGGTGATGTTGTTTTTTCTGGAAATAAAGATGGTGTAAATGTCGAGATTATTGAAGATAAAAACAGTCTAAATGGTTTTGTGTTGGGGGCTGTGTCGGGTGGAACACCAAATGATATTCATAACGAAGGCACGCTGACCATTGCATCGGGGACAACAACACTGGATGGTGGTATTACAGGTTCGGGTGTTATCAATGTCGCAGATGGCGCGGTCCTTGATATCAATAACACAACATTGAAACAGGGGTCTGTTAACCTGAATAATACAGGTGTGTTGGCGATGTCGCTGTTGTCGCCTGATAATTATGCGCGTGTTAATGCCGAACTGACCGGGGGCAGTGTGCTGTTGAATATCGGTTCGGTGGGCGAATACGATGTATTCTCTGATGGATATACGGGTGATTTTGCAACAAGTGAAAACAGTGCTGTTTCTGCAGGTAGTGTTTTTGATATTAAAATTCAAGGCTCTTATGTTATTGCAGAAACACGTTCAACCCAGGATATTGTCAAGGATGCCGGTGTGACCGAAGCAGCCGCCAGTACACTGGTTGCGTTGGCAAATCATGACAGTGACCTGATGAAATCTGTATCATTGGCCGCACAACAGGACTTGAATGCTGGCAATACAGAAAATGTTGTACGCGAATTGGCCAAACTGGCGCCAGAGGTTGCACCAATGGCACAGTCAACCGCGGTCAGCACCCAGTCGCAAATTGGTGCGCTGGTATCGAATCGCTTGGGCGGTGGTATGACGGGTCGTAATGGCGGTGACTTGAACTATGAATATGGTGCGTGGACCCAGGGACTGGTTAATAAATCAAAGTATGCAAATCACTTTGATGGTGTGACACATGGTATGTCTGTCGGATTTGATGCCAGTGTTGATAATGAATTCGTTTTTGGTATCGGTTATGCGTTTAACCACAGCGATATTGATGTGGAAAGTCGCGATACAGAAATCGATAGCAACAGTGTGTTTGTGTATGGCCAGTACAAGCCAACACAGATGTGGATTAGTGGTACGGTCAGCTTTACAATGGCGGACTATACAGAAAGTGCAGATGTCTATGGCGAGGCAATTGAAACAGAATACAGCACAGAAGCATTCGGTATCAATTCAACCGTGGGTTATGATTATGCAAATGGCCTGACGCCAGAGGCGGGAATGCGATACCTGCATGTGTCAACCGGGGCATATGATAATGAATATGGTAATGTCAGTGCCATGGATACAAATTTCTTGTCTGTGATGGGTGGATTGAAATATGCGTTCCAAATCGAATCGGAAGGTGAATGGAAATTTAGTCCAACATTGCGCGCGGCCGCGACATACGATTTGATTTCTGATGCAGCCGTTGCGACAATCACAGTCCCAGGGACAGTGCCATATACCGTGATATCGGATAAATTGGCGCGATTCGGTTCTGAATTTGGTATTGGGTTGACAGCAGAATACCGTGGACTGGAAGTATCGTTGAACTATGAATTGGATTTGCACGAAGATTATACTTCACAAACCGGTTTGTTAAAGTTCAGATATGATTTCTAAAAAAATCCCGCCAACTGGCGGGATTTTTTTAGAGTTCAGAGATCAGAGTACAGAGTTCAGATGAGGCAAGTATTATTGTCACCCCTAGGCAGGCAGGAATAGGGTCTGTAAAGTTTAACAACTATTTATTTAATGCGCACTTTGTGCTGGTTGAAAGCCCCACTCTTGCCTGCGCAGGAGTGACAATTTTTGTAAACAAAAATTGTGAAAAATACCCAACTAAACATTTATTTATCAATGCAAATCTTAGCCACCCCCTGGCTTGCTGTCGCAACCCATCCCCCGCCAAGGGCGGTGGACATTATAAAGTGATTTTATATCCTGGGGCCCGAAAAAGCCACGGGATGACAATAGAATTGTGTTTTTTACTTTTTATTATGCTATGGGACAATGGATACCGGCCTGCGCCGGTATGACGGTTTGGTTACGCTATGATTAACCTAGATAAATAAAAGTTTGGTTTACAACAATTAGTTCCCAAAGTATTTTTTATGCTGGGTCTGGGATGCGGTGTATAGTTTTTCAAATGCCGCATCGGCGTCGGCCTGGGTTTGTGGGGCCGATGTGCCGTCGGCATCATAGTCTGCATTGTTTAGCACGATTATGCGGGCTGGTTCCAGGTCACTGGCACAATCGATGTAATATTTTTCCGGCGCAAAATATTTGCCATAGCAATCATCGTTTATAACGCCAACATAACCGTTGTCGGATAGGGATTTACATGTTGGCTGTGTGGTCAGGCTGATTTCGCCGTTGGATAATTCTTCGTCGGCATTGTCCAATATGCCGTTGCACCAAACCTTGATTGGTTTGCCGTCGATAATTGCAATGGCACCGTTTTGTTCGGTCTTGCGGCGGCCAAAGCAGTCGCCGTCCAGCCCCAGCAGGCTGGTGTCAAAATCAGAATCAATTCCGGTGCCGCGGGCGATTTCGGCGCGTCCCATCAACATGGCGGTATCAGAATTGGTCAGTGCATCGGCACAGATGTATTTCATGCCCCAGCAACTGCTGGTCGCGTCCCACATTTCTGTATCAAACCCGGCACCCATCGCGGCATAACAATCGGTGGGACTGATACGGCAGACCGTTGGGCGCAGCCACCATGGAATGTCGGCGTGTGCACTGCTGGTTCCGATTAGTGATAGTAAAAATAATATCAATTTATATGTCATTTTGTGCCTTGCGTTGTTGTTTGTTAATTGGTGTCTGCGCAGTATCCCCACTTGGTATTTGCAGATGTTTCGGTATAGAATTTTTTCAGCATTGCATCGCCAGTGATGTCATGTATGCCATCGGCACCGTCCACGTCAGGGATACATTGGTTGTTTGTACATTCGCCTTTGTCAATTTCATCAACCCAAATCGTATCAACCCATGTGCCGCCCAGGCGTTCACATTCCTTGGATAGTTCGGTTGACATTTGTACGCGCACCTGGGACATAACCTGGTTAATATCTTGCAGAACGGTTGCCGGTAATGGTTCGGTGGATTCAGATGGACGAACACATGCCTGCATCGCATAACGCGCCAATTTGTGATACAGACTGCCGACATAGTCTTCGCCGCAAATCTTTTTGACGTCTTCTTCGTCCAATTCTTCTTCGGGTTCGTCGTCGGGCTTTGGAACTTCGGTGCATTGTGGTGCAGCGGTTCCGCCGGCACATGTGCACGATGTGAATTTATCTTTGTTTTGTTCAAAATATGTTTCGCATGGGACACAATTGTTTCCGACGACAACGGCATCGGTACCAGACAGTGTTGTACCGTCGGCTGCCGTGGCATATAGGAAATAGCCTTCGTTACACGATGTATATTTTTTGTATGCAGGGCATGAATAACCCGGGGTTGTGCCACCGCCTGAATCGTCATCGTTGTCACCGGGGGCTTCGATATCAATGTTGGGTATGACTGTACCTTGGGATACTTCGAATTCTGTGATATCCAGGTTGGTCAACAAATTACATTGTTGTATGGCGGCATAACGCTGTTCGCCGGGTGCATAAACACGGCATGCAAATGGTCGGCTGTGCAGACTGTCGTTGCTGGGGACGGCGCACAGTTCGTCAACATAGTCCAACAATGTGACCTTGCAGTCTTTGGCGATTGTTTGATCTGTAATATCGTGCATCGTGGTCAGTAGTTCCTGCATACCGGCGGTGCCCCCGCCATACAGGTTGGAGCATGCGTTTAATTTTTCTTGGCACATTTCTTCGGACAGTTCCAAACGCTGGCCCAACAGCAATTGTTCGTTAATGTTACTAAAATCTTTTAATGACTGGCGCTGGGTGTCATAGCATTTGTTGACGACATCCAGGCATTCGTCCTTGACCTGGCGGACACGGGCCTGTTGACCCTGGTAAATTTCACTGATTGCCTGGCGCATGAATTCGTCCCATACATCATCAGCCAGGTCACGACATGTGTCCAAACTTTGTTCGGCAAATGCGCGCTTTTTATTTAACTCGGCAACCAAGATGCGATTTGTTTGATTGTTCAGGACATCGCCCGACAATGATGTCATCAATTCCAGTTGATAGAAATTTGATGTATAGATTGGTTCGCCTGTGTCGCGATTCAAGTACAATCCAGATACATCCAGGCAGTGTACAAAGTCGGTGCCACATGCGGTGTCGGCGGTGACATCCTGGCGCACCATGGCGATACATTCAGTAATAGATGATGAATTATGTGCGTCATAGTTTTCCAAGCGCGCAATATTCATTTCGCGTTCGGCGTTGCGAATTGAACCCTTGGCCGAATTGTAGTTTTTATCCAGTGCATTTAACAGGGTTGTACAGTCGTTTTCAATATACATCCCGTATGCAGATACGACCATGTTCAATGTCGATGTCGATTCGCAGTTGGGGGCAACCAGTTCGGCACACTGGGCATGCACGGCGTTATACAATGGTTCGCCAACCAGGTTTGCGATATTGGTGCCGCCGGCTAAATCAGTTGTGGCCCAAATTGCGTTAATGTCGCCCGCGATATCCAGGGTGCCCTGGGTCGATAAAGCCTTGGACTTGGTTTCTGATAACACAGCACTGATGCCCGCCAATTGTTGGGCGGCGGCGGATTTATCCTTGCTGATTGATGCGGTGTATTCGCCTTCGCTGGCCGATAGCATAGCGGTCACTTCGGCACTGGTTTTATCAATAACGGCGATGTTTAAGTCTTGGAAATTTTGTAATTGGTCCGCGGTTTGCCCCAGTGCTTTTTCGCGTGACTGGACCATGGATAGTTTTGATGAACATACGCATCGACGATACGATTCGTTTGCATTTGCACAAAATTGGTCCATGCAGGTAAAGTACGCGTCGCGACATGTGTTATAACCACTGCCAAATGTCTGGGTTGTGACCGCGGTGGTGGTTGCGGCACGTGATGGTCGGGTGGCTGCACGTGCGACGGATTGCGTACCGGTTCGTTTCGTTGATGTGGCACTGCGCGCAGTGGATGTTCGTGCGGCTGCGGCGCGGGACTGGGTGGCTGTGCGTGCAGCGGTGGTGCGATTTGTTGTCGCGCGCTGATTGTTTGTGCGTGAAACTGTTTTGCGTGCGTTGGTGTTTCGGGCGGTGTTTGCGGTGCGGGATACAACGGCATTGTTGGATTTGCGATTGACTGAATTTGTATCACGAACAGCAGCGTCGGCAAAGCCGACACCGACGACGCACGCCAGGGCAAAAAGCAGTATCTTTTTCATCCTTAGTAATATAAATATATGATATCAAAATGTGGGTATGCTTACAACAAAAAATCCCGCGTAATGCGGGATTTTTTAATTTGCGTTTTCATTTGTTGGACGATTGCGTTCAACAAAGGTTATGCGACCCTTGTCCAGGTCGTACGGTGTCATTTCAACGCGAACACGTTCGCCAACATTTACCCAAATGCGTGCCTTGCGCATTTTGCCACAAACGGTTGCCAAAATTTCGTGCCCGTTTTCCAGTTTTACACGAAACATTGTGTTGGGTAATTTATCCTCAACAGTGCCGGTGAAAACAATAACATCATCTTTTGCCATGTGTTTAATCCTTGAATTTTGTGCTTAAAATCTGAGTGCAATGATATTGCGCGTGGTAAAAAAATGCAAGAATTTTTTAATGTGCTTGCGAACGGGGGTTGGTTTTGATAAAATTACAAGTAATTATATTAGGGTGGAGTCCAATGAAATTAAGAATTCTTGCAACGTTGTTGTGTGTTGTTCCAGGGTTGGGATTTGCAGCCGAACGCACGGAAACTGCGCGTGTTGGTGTGTCGCGTGCAAATAATGCAGCAGCGCGTATGCCGACGATGTCGATGTCAATGAACAAGTCTGTGGCAAATGTTAATGTCGTGACCAGTGACGGGGCAGGGGATGATGTGGTTGCTGAAACAGATACGGTTGCAGTGGCAGAAGCAGAACCAGAGGCGGTCGCCAGTGCCGCGCCTGCGTCCAGTGCAAACTGTCGCGAAGCGTATCGCGCATGCATGGACGAATTCTGTTTGCTGGATGAATCCGAAGGATATCGTTGTGCGTGTTCGTCGAATATCAATCAATCCAAATCGTTAATCCAAGAAATTCAGCAAATTCAAGACGAAGCCGATGAGTTATATACCGAAGGTGTTGAACGCGAACAACTGGGGGCCAAGGCGCGTTTGGTCTTTGGTGAAAGCGAGGCCGCGAAAAAAAGTTCGCGCGCATCAGGGCTTAGTTTTGCAGAATGGTTAAATAGCGATTCGGATGACGAAGATGCGTTGGATGCGGATAACGATATTGGTGATGGTCTGTATGCGATGGCGTCGGAATATTGTGTCGCAGAACTGGACGCGTGTGGTGCCAAGGCGGAAATGGAAGAAATGTTATATTCGCGCCAGGTTGTCGCAGACTGTAAATCATTTAGTTCGTATTTGAAAGATCAAAAAACATTTGCCCAGGCAAATAAACGCACCGCAGAGGCCGCAGTGCGCAAGGCGCGTTTGGAAATGCTGGACACAACCAACAAGTATAACCGTGGTGAATGCTTGCTGGCGTATAAATCGTGTATCGCGGACAAGGGCGGATGTGGTTCGAATTTTGAAAATTGTCTGGATGCTGATTTGTTAGGGCGTCGTGCAAATGCGTGTGAAAATGTCTTGGACCAGTGTATGGCGGTCAAGGATTATGTTCTGCAAGATTGGGAGGCGGAATCCCAGGCTATACTGGTTGATGCGGCAAAGTTTGCAGATAAATACAAGCGTCAGACATGTTTGGCACAGATTCAGGTCTGTTTGGAAGATGGCTGTTCAACGGGTACAAATCCAGCGTGCTTGACCGATGTTAATGTCGCGGCGGGTGTTTGTCCTGTTATTGATGAATGTAATGACATGATTCCAGGCTTAAAGGCGGTTGTTAATGATAAATTGGGATTCTTGCGTACCCAGTTCTGTCAGAATGATATTGACAAGTGTCTGCGTGACAAGTGCGGTGAAAACTTTAATGCGCCGGAATGCGTCGGTAAAAAGACATCAGAGATTGTCGCATTGTGCCCACAAGATATGTATCCGTCATGTAAAAATGAAACACAGTTTGATATTATTGTTCAGTCGGCACTGTTGCAGATGGACTATCAGATGTTGCAGGGTTGTGTGAACTATTTCGGTGAACAATTGAGCAAGGTCTGTGGTACAGATATGGCGTGCCTGCCGTCGGATGATACGGTGATGGGTCTGGTTGAAATCCCAGAAAGCGAAGAAGATATGGTTGCACTGCGCAGTCGTGTGCGTGATAATTCCAAGGCAGCGGTTGAAGAATTCTTTGAACAGTTCGAAGATGATTTGACGGTCGCGGCATGTAAAGATGCAACAAAGCCAGCAGGTAAACGCAGCCTGGGGGACAGCGTATTTACCACGGCGAAATTGATCGCGGAAATTGGTGCAGAAAATCGTGCGATGCGTGAACTGGAAACCAAGATTGCAGAACTGTCACGTCAGCAGGATTTAGAAGAAGCCGAAGCAAACTGTTATGCGACATACCAGGTGGAATCACCGGATAAGTCCAGCAAAAATTATAGCTATATCCGTAGTGTGTCATTTGAACCATCGTTGCGCAACTGCCATGTTTGCCGTATGCAACAGGTCTGTGAAACAGGTGGTGAGTCTAAGGCAACATCGGCGCTGAAAGCAGCAGCAGGTGGCTTGTCGGGTGGTGCAGCGGCCGGTACAATGGTTAATGCAGGCTGGGGTACCGCGATTGGTGGTGTGATTGGTGCGGTTGGTGCCGGTTTGATGGGTATGGCATCGGGTGGCCAGCAAGAGTTCTGCCAGGAAATTGAATCCTGTGAAGATGTAAATATGTAGTCCAGGTCTATGGGGGAGTAGAGAATGAGAAAGCATATCTTTGCGTTGTGTTCGGTATTGGCGGCAATGGCGGTTGTTCAGCCAGGTTTTGCGGCCGCGAAAAAAACGACCAAGCAGTCCGCGATTCAAAAAGGGACATCTGTTCGTGCCAAGACCGAGGCCAAAGGCCTGTACGACCAGGAATGTTATGATGCGTACTATGGTTGCATGGACCAGTTCTGTATTTCCGATAATGAAAGTGGTGGCAGTTGTGCGTGCAGTGACTTAAACGCAAAGTATGAATCTGAATTGGATGAAATTCGTAAAATCCTGGCCGAGGCGGATCGTGTTAGCACCATAGAGGTTGAAAAGGTCAAGGCCGGTGCCCAGGCGGATATTATCTTTACCGGTGAACGTCAGTATGATGAAAATGGTAATTTGTTAAAGGCTGATGACATCGCGGCATCCAAGGAAGATAAAAAGGCCGATTTGTTGTCGCTGTGGGAAACATCGTATGACGATGAAGACGAAGATATTTGGGGCGACAGTGGTGAATCAATTGCGGATTTGACAGGGGCGGCATTGCACACCGCGGCCGAAGAAATTTGTTTAGAACAGGTGCCGGAATCCTGTGCCAAGGATTTGACACTGTTGCGTAGTATGTATTCGCGCCAAATTACATCGGACTGCAAGGGGTTGGAAAATGCGGTCGCGGAAAAGCGCGCGGCGGCGGATGCGGCGTTGGCATCGGCAAACGCTGATGTGCGCAGCGCGTTGCGTGAAAGCTTTGAAGAAGCGAATAAATACGACCTGGGGACATGTATGGTCGAATTCAAGAAATGTATGCAGACCGATGATGCGTGTGGTTCAGACTGGACAAATTGTGTTTCGATTATTGCATCTGAAAATATGCAGAACAACACTGCGGTCAGTACGGCGGGAACAACGGTTGATACAGTTGATAAATATGATATTACCGCATCAACGATGGAGGTTTTGGATTCCAAGCGTATGATTTGTGAACGCGTTCTGAATCAGTGTGTTGCCGTGCGCGATATGGTTTGGCCGGCATTTTTGCGTGAGGCTGCACCAACAATCAAAATTGCGGAATTAAATGCGGAATCAAAAATGCGCCAATCATGTTTGACTGATATTTCAGACTGTATCCAAACAGCGTGCAAAGATGATATCGTGGGCAAGGGCAAGGATACAATGGATGCCTGTTTGTCACGGCCAGATATGGCGCGCAGTTTCTGCAAGGTGGAAATTGACCGCTGTGAACGCATGGAACCAATGATTTGGGGATATGTTGTTGATAAATTGGCGGCAATGCGTGTTGATGCATGCACGGCCGAGGTCAAAGATTGCTTTACCGCGGATACACGCTGTGGCGAAAATTTCCAGAACTGTATCGGTATGGATTATGACTATATCCACGATATTTGCCCGATTGATAGCCTGGTCGTGTGCAAGAAAAATAATCCAAAGTTTTCAATGGATGATTTGGATTCTATGCTGATGGGGCTGTATTTGAATATTGATAATTCGGCGCTGGATAACTGTCAGAATATTGTTGATACCAAGATGACCGAAATCTGTGGCAGTACCACCGATTGTAATCGCTTTGCGGCCGACGAAACAATTGGTACGGGCAGCCTGCGTTCACAAAAAGACGGTACGACATATCGCGTGACGGGTATGATTTCGTTTGGTTCGATTAAGATGGGCGCGGCATCGGGCAAGACCATGGATGGTGATACTAAATTGGGACCGGGTGAAATCGGGGTCGAAGAATACCTGGCCCAGGTGCGTGACAAAAACGCATCGGTTGCCAATGCTGATGGTATCATCGCATCAATTGAAGAAGAATTAAATAACATCGCGGGGACAATCAATCGCACAATTGAAATGATTGAACAAGACCCACAAATTCAATACTGTGTTAATGGGCGCGATTTGTCACAAATTACGGGCAAGGCGGGTGAAAAGACCACTGGTCGTTTCCCGAACCTGTTGAATCAGATAAAGATGCAGATTGCGGTTTCGGCCCTGCGTCAAGCACAGGACAATTATAATAAAAAGCTTAACGAAGAAATTACCAAAGCTGCAAAAGATGCATCAGCAGACATCGCCCAATATATGTGTCAGATGATGCCTGTTAACGGTGGCGCAACCATAGGCGGCGTTTCTGCAACGGCGTCTCTGACACCACCATACGCGATTAGCTATGACGTTGGTGCTGGATTAGATAACAGTATGTTGGTCCAGGGCGGGCGCGGCTCTGGCAGCACCAGTGGTACCGCCATTATGGATACTACGGCGGGTGCATCTAAATTTAGCGAAGCCGTTAATTCCTTTACAGGTTTGGGTTCAAACAAAATAAAGGTTTCATTGCCTGGGGGGACACGTGAAATGTGGTCTGCGTTTAACCGCGATACACGTATATGTCATTTTTGTACATCAACCATTACCAAGAAATGTACATCCATCAGCAAAAAAGGATTTCTGGGAATTGGTGCAAAAAATGAAATGAATTGTGAAGAATCAGAACCAGTAGAAAAATGTGAAGACATTCAGATGTAAATTCGGGGGCATTGCCCCCGTTTTTTGAATGTATTTCGATTCTGTGTGCCTGGTGGTGATTTTGGGATGTGTTTCATAAATAACGGAATCGTGTCCCAGGGCGCGGAAATCGGCGGTTTTGTGGTGGGCGGTGGCGCATGGGTACATTTGCCCAATATAGGACAATATTCATAATGCAAAAAAGTGTGATTTTGCGCAGAATCCAATGGTCACAGCGAATTTAGCCGTGCCGAAAAAAAACGGTCGTTTTGGATCAGCAGTAAAATGTTTTCCCTTCTTTCCCTGATTTTCGCATATCTGATGGCACTTTGTCAATCGCAAAAAGTGCAATTTTTATGCCGAATCTAAACGACCGTTTTTTTTCGGCGTTTTAGGTATGCGTTCACAGGGGGAATAGGAAAAAAATGAAAAAATTATCAAAGGCGCTGTTTTCATTGTGTGGATTTTTTATTACTGCAACGGGTGTTGGCCGGGCATATGCAGCGTCGTGCAGTATAAATGACAATATTTACTCAAAGCCTGATGGTGGTATTACTGTACGGGCAGTAAATGTTACATACAATTGTGGCGGTATGGGTGAAATGGTTGTTGGGGGAGTGTATCCAGACGTTAATCAGACCGCTTATAATGGTTATGTGGCGATATGGGGGTGTGATAATTGTAATGATGGATATACTTTAACTTATAATTATGTTCGTATTAGCTCTATGTTTACGTGTGATATCCCGGTTCCATATTGTTATAGGAATTATAGTGGTGGTGGGTCGACTACGCCATCGGTGCCGGATACGACCGTGTCTTGGTATAAAGAATCTTTCACTTGTGTTGCTGCGTCGGACTGTTGGGGAAAAACGTCTGGGACATACCTTTATGATAACGGTAAGATGACCAGTTATTCGAAATGTGAGAACGGGTATTGTTATTCGAAACGAATTGGTGGGAGCAATCAGTACTTGTATCATTGTGCGCCTGGGTATTATAAGGATGCTGGTGTGGACTGTTCTGTTAGTAATAAGTGGATTAATTGTTGTCTGCGGTGCCCGCCGTATGAAGATGATTTGAATAGTATAGATAGTACGTATGTTGATGCGACTGGTTATACGCAGAGTGATATTGGTTATTGTATGCTTGATAGCTATCACTCAGTCGTAGATGAAACGGGTTCATGGATTTTTAGTCAAAATTGTAAATACTCAAGCTAAAAACACAAGGGTTATGGTGAATGGCGGGGCCAGTTGTTTCGATTATTGTTCCGAATTATAACTATGCCGATTATATCGCGGATGCAATTCGGTCGATTAAGGCACAGTCACTGCGTGATTGGGAATGCTTTATCATTGATGATGCATCCACGGATGATTCGGTGTCTGTGATTAAACATGCAATTCGCGGTGACCGTCGATTTCATTTAATTCAATTGCCGGAAAAATCCGGTGTGTCAGTGGCGCGTAATGCGGGACTGGAACGTGCGCGTGGGGAATATATTGGGTTCCTGGATGCGGACGATTGTTTTGCCGAATGTGCGTTGGAAATGTTGGTGCATTTGGCAAAAACCATGGATGCCCAGGTTGTTGGTGCGCAAACGATGATGGTGCCAACTGACTTTAAATATGTACCGAAAAATGACAAGAATTGGACCGTGGGGCGATGCTGGTTGGAAAATACGCCGGCAAAGTTTGTGTTTGTGCCGCGTCAATATAACTGGGCGTGGATATGGCGACGCATTTATCGCCGCGATTTGATACGGGATGTTCGGTTTCTGCCTGAATTTACTGGGGCTGGCGAAGATATTGCATTTATGTTGGATGTATGTTGGCGCACCAGTCGCGTTGTGGAAACTGAAACCATTACAACATATCATCGCGTGCATACAAAATCATTGATGCAGCGGCCATTTGAACCGTCACAGTTTAATTTCTTTCCACGATTGTTTAAGCATATTCGTGAAAATGTTGTTATGAAATATCCGGCGGGATTCGTGCGGATTTTATATGCGGAATTATTCAAATACTTGGTTATTGCAACGATTGTTAATCCAAAGCGTTTTGGGGTCTATCAGGACGAAGCCCGCGTTGTGGCGATTGAATCGTGCAGGTTAATAATGCGGCGGTACCTGCCGTTTCGTAAACGTATGCTGTGTTGGTTTTTGTCGTGTCTGAAATAAATGTATTGTACTGTTTTGATAATAACTTTTGGAAATTGGCGGCGGTGTCAATCCGGTCGCTGGTTCTGACACAGAAAAAGTCAACCAAGGTAAATTTATATTGCATGGTGGCACCACATACGCGTGGTCGCCGTGTGATAAAAAAACTGGTTAATGAGATAGGGGGGCGCCTGGTTTGGCGCGTGGTAAAACGACGGGAAAATCCATATCGTGGATATGATTATTCACGGTGGAGTCCCGTTATCTTTTACCGCCTGATTGCAAGTGAAGTTTTTCCGAATGTGGACAAGATGCTGTATATCGATTCTGATACACTGATTCGCGATGATTTGTCAGAATTGTATAATACCAATGTCAGCAAATACGCAATGGGTGCGGTGCGCGATATGGCACCAGTTGAAATCATGGAACATCCAACTGGAAAATATGTGCGCGAATTTACAGAAAAATACTTAAAGCATGGATTGTATATAAATTCGGGTGTGCTGTTGATGAATTTGAAACGGTTCCGTGCGTTGCAGTCTGATTTGTTGGCGGTCAGTGTGCCGTTGAAATACCCAGACCAGGATATTTTGAATGTCGCGCTGGACGGTAAAATTTTGGAATTGCCACTGAAATACAATGTGATTCCGGATTTGCATATCTATCCAAATGCGTTTAGCGAGGCTGTTCGCAAGGAATCGCGCCAGCATCCGGTGATTTCACATTGCTATGCAACAAAGCCGTATGTCTATGACCCGCGTGAAATTTATTCTGTGTTTTACAAAACATGTGTGCCGTTGGGCTTTTATCCCGAAGACTTTGTCAAAGCAGACAGAAAGCGTCAAAAAAAGCGGTTTAAGTATGATTCGCGCACGCATATTTCGCCACACTTACGTCTGACCCGGCGGGGGCATTTGAAGTTGTTTGGTATTATGCGGGTGTGATGATAAAAGTATTTTTTCCTAGACATTTATAATGTTTGCTGTGGTATAATCGTATCAGTTAACAATATAACCAAAGGGGTTAATGATGAAAAAAATCTCAACAGCGGTTTTGATGGTGGTGCTGACGGTGGCGGGGGCGCGTGCTGAATTTGATGCGGCGGCACCTGTAAATGCCAAGGGCGGTTTTGTCGGTGGTGCGGAAAATATCGTCACAATTAAACAGGTTAATGAAATGCGCGATGATGTGCCTGTGATTATCAAGGGTAATATTGTTCAGCGTATGGGTGATGAAAAATACTTGTTCGAAGATTCAACTGGTTCAATCACAATCGAAATTGACGAAGATGATTGGCGCGGTCAGACAATCACACCAAACGATACTGTAAAACTGTATGGCGAGGTTGATCGTGGTCTGTTTTCAACAGAAATTGATATCGAATATGTTGAAAAGTTATAAATAAAAAAATCCGCTGCGGCGGATTTTTTCTTTGTAAGATTTAGGCGTTTTATATAATAATCCAAATTATGAAAATAGAAGGCGTTGGAATCTTGGTGGGAATGCGCCCGTTTAATGAACGGGATGCTGTTGCGCATATCTTTTCCCGTGAGCATGGTGTTGTTGTTGGTATGATGCGTGGCGCGCTTGTCGCAAAAAAAAATAAGCCACTGGTGGGGCAGGTCGGTGAATTTGTTTGGGCAGCACGACTGGATTCGCAATTGGGAATCTTGCATTGGGTGGCGGAAAAAAATTTGGTTGCGGGGGTTATGACCCAGCCACAAAATTTAATGCTGTTTAATTCAATGGCGGCATTGGTTGATGCGTTGTTGCCGGAACGCGAAGCGTATACCAAATTATATGATGAAACATTGGTGTTGTTGGATGATTTGAACGCGAATAATTATTTGAAATGGGAAATCGCGTTGCTGCGTGAATTAGGCTATGCGCTGGATTTGTCGCACTGTTCAGGATGTGGGTGCACAGATGATTTGGAATATTTGTCGCCGCGTACGGGGCGGGCAGTGTGCGTAAAATGCGCCACACCGTATATTGATAAACTGTACACTTTGCCGGTTAATTTGAATGTCACGCGGCGTTTCTTGGAAAGTGTATGCGCGCAACAGGGAATCAATTTACCAGTGATGCGAAATATGCTGAAAATGGTTTAGGGTTTTGATATTTATTCCTTGCGCTTTCTAGAAAATTTGCTATTGTATTTTCGTTCAACACAAAAAGGAGAAAAATATGACTTGGACAATTTTAGTGTTGGTATTGGGTATCGCGCTGTTCATGTTCGGCGGCATGATGCTGAAATCTGACAGCAAAAAACCTTCAACCAGTATCGTAATGGCAAAGAAAGCAATTAAATTGCTGGCCGTTATCATGATTGCAGGCAGTGTTTGCCGCCTGTATGTTCCATATTATCTGACATCTGTAAATCCAATGATTTTGCAGGAAATGGCAAATGGTATGCAGGAACAGCAGAATGCAGAAAAGAACAAAGCGATTCGCAAATTCGTTCGCGAAAATGCTGATGTTATGATGGCGGATGCACCAATCTTGGGTAATCCAGAAGCCAAAAAAACAATCTATGTTTGGACAGCGGCATCATGTGGCTATTGCCGTCGTGTACATGGTGAATTGGATCGCGTGTTAAAGAGCCGTGATGATGTTCGTGTTGTTATCAAGAACTTCTCTATCCACGGACCACGTTCAGATGCACCAGCCAAGGCGATGATTGCTGCGAAACTGCAAAGCAATGAAAAAGCTGCGAAATTGGTTGATATGATTATGACACGTGAATATCTGCCACAGGAAGATATCAAAGATATGGCAAAATATTCAGAAGCTGTTGAAAAGAGCGTTTTGAAATTTGCAGCCGAAGCAGGCCTGGATACAGATCAGTTGAAAAAAGACATGAATGGCGAAGTTGTTGCACGTGAATTGGCAAATGTTCGTGACATGGCACAAATGTTCGACATCACAGGTACACCTTTCTTGATTATCGGTGAAGAAGCATTCCCAGGTGCTATCCCAGCCGCACAAATCAACGAAGCGTTGGATAAATAATTATAAAAATCCCACCGTTTGGTGGGATTTTTTTTAGTTTACTTTTTGTGTGAATTGTTTCAAAAATTGCGCGCGTTGCGCCTGTTGTTCTTGGCTGATGATTTTAGCAGAACAGATTTTGAATAAATTTAAGATTGTTTGCGCATCATCGCTGGTCGGTTCATGCAGTGTGGGTAATGAAATTGCGTATTCAATTTCACCATCAATTGCAATGCCATAGTTTGCATAAATCTCGTTACCAGTGGCATAGGCATAATTACAGGTCAGCGTGATTTGTTCGCCGTCAAAACCATGCATGACATAGTTCACGCCATTGGTCGAATTAATTACCGATATGTAACTTTCGGCCAAACACATTATTAAATAAATTTCTAAATCAATATCCATGTGGGAATAATTTAGCATAAATATTTGTTTTGTCAACAGGTGTGTAGATGCTTGAATTTTATTTTTTATATGGTACGATTCTTGTCAGACTTATTTGTATAAAACAGGGTATAAAAATGAATATCGAATTGGGTAAAAATATCAGTCCGCGCGATATCGAGGCGCGTATTCAGGAATTTTGGGATAATAATACTTTTTGGAATAACGATGTTTCTTCTGAAAAAGAACCGTTTTGTCTGATGATGCCACCACCAAATGTGACTGGAAATCTGCATATGGGGCATGCACTGAATAATGTGTTGGCTGATATTATGTGCCGCTATAAACGCATGGCGGGGTTCGATGTATTGTGGCAACCAGGGACGGACCATGCGTCAATTGCAACACAATTGCTGGTGGAACGCGATTTGTCAAAGCGCGGAATTAACCCACGCAGTTTGACCAAGGAAGAATTGTTAGATACTGCATGGAAGTGGAAGGCGGACAAGGGTGGTCAAATTATTAACCAGTTGCATATCTTGGGGGTGACACCGGCGTGGTCGCGCGAAAGGTTTACAATGGACGAAGGTTTGTCGCGCGCGGTGACAAAACTGTTTGTAAAGATGTATAACGAAGGGTTGATTTATCGCGAAAAACGCCTTGTTAACTGGTGCCCAAAGCAGATGACATCTGTATCGGATTTAGAGGTTGAAACCCGTGAAGAAAAGGGTAAGTTCTATTACTTTAACTATAAATTGGTGGATGGTGGGGTTATTGAAATTGCAACAACACGTCCAGAAACATTGTTTGGGGACCAGGCAATTGCGGTTCATCCTGAAAATGAAAAATTAAAACACTTGATTGGAGCCAAGGCGATTATTCCACTGACTGATATTGAAATTCCAATTATTGGTGACGAACATGCCGACCCAGAAAAGGGTACCGGGGCGGTAAAAATTACCCCAGCGCATGACTTTGATGACTGGGAAGTTGGTGTTCGTCATAACCTGACGCCGGTGTGTATTTTGACACCTGATGCGAAAATGAATGATAACCCGGTTGTTCCAGAAAAATATCGTGGTATGGACAGGTTCAAGGCGCGTGCGGAAATCGTTGCCGATATCGAAGCAGCGGGTCAATTAACCAAGATAGAAGACCGTACAATCCCAACACCATATTCTGAACGCGGTGGGGTTGTTGTTGAACCATATTTAACAGAACAGTGGTTCGTTGATGCGGCAAAATTGGCGGTGCCTGCGATAAAAGCGGTCGAAGAAGGTAAAATTAAGTTTATGCCGGAACACAGATATAATCTGTTTATGTCATGGATGAAAAATATTCGCCCATGGCCAATTTCGCGTCAGTTGTGGTGGGGACACAGAATTCCAGCCTGGTATGATGCAGATGGTAATATCTATGTTGCAGAATCTGAAGAAGAGGCGATTAAGCAATCTGGGGGCAAGGAACTGGTGCGTGATAATGATGCGCTGGATACTTGGTTCTCGTCCGGGTTGTGGCCATTTTCAACGCTGGGGTGGCCAGATGAAACATTGGAACTGAAAAAGTATTATCCGACAACTTTGTTGTATACGGCGGCTGATATTATCTTTTTCTGGGTCGCGCGTATGATTATGATGGGATTGTATGTAATGGGTGATGTGCCGTTTCATACAGTTAACTTTCATGGTTTGATTCGCGATTCCAAAGGACAGAAAATGTCCAAGACCAAGGGTAATGGTACAGATCCATTGACCGCGGTGGATAAGTTTGGTGTGGATGCTGTTCGCTATTGGTTGTCAACGGCACCAATTGGTACGGATATCAGATACAGTGATGACGAGGTTAAACGCGGGTCAAAACTGCTGACGAAATTGTGGAATGCATCAAAGTATGTTTTGATGAATTTGTCCGATTTCGAACCAGCAACAGCAAAACAGGTGCCTGTGTCGGAACGCTTTATCGAAGATAGATGGGTGCTGGCTGAATTGAACAAGGCTGTCGCAGAGGCGCGTCGCTGTTTGGATAAGTTTGATAACTATAATGCGCGTGCAGCAATTGATAGTTTCTTTTGGGATATTTTCTGTGACCAGTATTTGGAATTTATCAAGGACAGATTTTGGGCGCCTGAAAAATATAGTGACGAATCGAAATTGTCTGCGCAGTGGAC
This sequence comes from Candidatus Enterousia sp., assembly GCA_045635705.1. Classification (GTDB taxonomy): domain Bacteria; phylum Pseudomonadota; class Alphaproteobacteria; order Rs-D84; family Rs-D84; genus Enterousia. The sequence goes on along the minus strand of JAZTWE010000046.1, from coordinate 1,207 downwards.
ATTGTACACAGTGTTGCGTGCAATAATTGGATTGTATGCACCATTTATTCCATTCTTGACCGAAGAACTGTGGCAGAAAATTTATCAATTGCTCGAAGGTGGCGAAACATTGCACCTGACCGAATATCCAAAAGTGTTGGCAGAATATGATACAGATGTGGCGCAAATGGATATCGCGTTGGAAATATTGAAAAATATCCGCGGACTGCGTACAGACAGAAAGGTTGGTAATGGGGCAAAGTTGGAAATGCTGACTATTCCATCGGATACACCAAGTGAATTGCATGGTGTGATTAAGTCTGCGGCGCGTGCAAATAATATTCAGTTGGGTGATGCGCTGGACTTTGTTGTTGCAGAATTTGTTAGGGAGTAAATTGTGTCGCAAAAGTTAGTTGAAAAACGTGTCTTGCAGGCATATCAGTGTGATTTGCGTGGAAATGTTCGTCCGTTGATTTTGATGAACGAATTGCAATCAATTGCCGACCGTCATGCCGAAGTACTGGGGTGTGGTCGAACATACTGTTTAGAAAATAATGTTGGCTGGGTGGTTATGTATTACCTGGTAGATATTATTGAATTGCCATGCGAAGGCGAAGAACTGACGTTTTCAACATGGCCATCGTGCCAGGATGCGTTGCGTGCAACACGCGATTTTGAAATTCACGGCGCAGATGGGCGACTGATGGTGCGTGCAACATCACAATGGGTACTGATTGATATGATGCGTCGTCGTCCGGTCCCATTGGCGGGACACTTGTCAGAACGCGTTGTTGTGCCCCAGCGTGCATACGGGTGTGCGTTTGAAAAATTCCCCGATTTTGAAACCAACAAGACACATATTATGAAATGTCGCTTTGATGATATTGATGTCAATCAGCATATCAATAATGCGGTCTATGCGGTGTGGGCAACAGAAAGTGTTGGTTATCAGTATCGTATGGAGCACAAGTTGCGCGGGATTGATATAAATTTCAAAAAAGAAGTTGGCCCCGATGTTCCCCAGGTGCAGGTTGATGTCGCAATCGATGGATTGGTGTCGCGGCATAAAATTAAAACAGGCGATACAGAACACGCACTGGTTATTTGTCATTGGGACAAGATTTAAAAAATCCCCAAAACGGGGATTTTTTTGTTTGGGTTCTCATCCGACCATCGCAGATAAAAATAAAATCGGCATAAAGCCGATTTGATTTTTATGGCGGATGGT
>JAZTWE010000045.1:0-16009 GCA_045635705.1 Candidatus Enterousia sp. | reverse complement strand
CGCAAAAAGCAAGGCCGATACACTGATAGACCAGGTTATGGGCGCGGCAACCGCCGGTGTCCCAATGCCAAATTAAAAAATCCCCGTTTGGGGATTTTTATTTTATCCGATTATATAGTGCGCCCGGGGTTTGTATTTGTGATGCGCGCATACCAATCGCGCGCTTAGCCACACAGACACAACTGTACGCACCACTCAAATCAAAATTATGGGGCAGGGCAATTGGCATATAAACAAATTCCCATCCGTGTTTTTTTAATATACCAATGTCACGCATGCTTAATTTAATTTCTGCAATGTGTCCCCGGCACACAAATTGATACATCGTCATTTTGTCGCCATTGATAATAATTGGTGCACAGTGCTTAAATCCACGGCAAAAAATTCGTGGCAGTATTTTGGATGTCTTGTTTGAAAATGCAATTATAATCATCGTAATATTTCCTTTATATTCTTAAATCCGCCCGTTGGGCGGATTTGTTTATTCAATCCACCCACGTTTTTTTGCAGCGTTTTGGATAGTATTCATTGCGCGACGCCATTGGTCAGCGGCACGATTTTCTGCCCAAATATACTGATGTGGTGCGCGACGACGGTCGCCAAATTGCTTCATTACGGTTAACTGCTCATCGGTCAACTGTCCTGCCAGATACAGTTTGGTGATAAGTGTTTCGACATCAAGAATTTCACATGGTCGTCGCGTAGATACATTTTGTATTCGCGTGAACCCGTTGCGTATAGATTTAGAATATAAAAACCAAAACCATAATTGTTCTGCGGATTGGAATTTTTCTGTCATTGATACGCTTTGTGCTTGTGTCATTTTCTTTTCTCCTTTTTGTTTTGTTGACATAACGATATATAAAACAATGGTTGATAACAGTGAAATAGTACAACCAACAATTGAATAACGAATCAGAATTTTGAAACAATCCTATTGTTATAGGAAAAAATACCGAATCGCGAATTTTATTTGTTTTTATTGTTTTGACATATCGAAATCCTTAATAAAAAAAAGCGCACAAAAGTGCGCTAAAAAATATTTTTTTATTCTGATAAAAAATCCCCGAAACGGGGATGTTTTTATATTATCGGTGGAAAGCAATCCCCACCAGATGACGGGCAACAGTTAAATCCTTGATCGCCCATATCGGTGTATACTTCACCCGCACAGCACCCATATTCATCAGGTGGTGTCCCATCTTCACAGGTCAAGACAACTGCGTTTTCTGCGGGGGCTTCGGCGGCTGGTGACGAATATGGATTAACCACACTGCCACTGGAATCATACTTAACACCTAAAATCTGTTCATTAAACTGTTGTGAACCGACACCGCCCAGGCTTTGAACCTTTTGATCGTATTGTGCTTTTTGGTCGGCCTGGTACACTTCGTATTGTTTTGCAGACTTAGATTCATAGTTCAATGATTTGCACCAGAATAACAGTGTGCTGTACGAATATCCGCCACAATCACGATTGCCGTTTGCACAGTCTGGGTCTGCGGTCAAGACGCCATCTTCTTCGATACAATATTCATCGGTGACAAATGAACGCGATTGACCAATCCAAGAATCATCTTCGGCCTTTCTCAGGTTCATATCACGGGCCGTAATGGTACGCCGTGGATTTGGTCCATATTTTTCCACCGCACATTTTTTATCAGAATAGTTTGGATCACCACATGTTATCTGCAAATCAATTGGTGAATATACTGTGATGCGTGTCCCCGCGGCGATTGTAAATGGCGGTACTGTATTATCCAGCATATCGACCAACAGCTTTTGTGCAACATTGTTCCACGCGGTAATAATTTCATTTTTCGCCAGTTCAGATGAACGCACCGTCCCGCTTTGTACAACCGTGTTGCTGTCCAAATCAATTTGGTTAACAAATGCATCCGCCACTGGGTTAATCAGGTTAATTGTGGCCGGCACAATCGCGGTCAGCATTGGCATAACAAACTGTTCGATGTAATCCGTGCTGCCATAGCCTGGAACCCCCATGCGTCCTTGCGAGTCGCCAGAATATGCATCAGTTCCTTCTTCAAAGTTAAATTCAACGCCATCTGGTCGAATAAATTGATACCAGTTTATGTTCATGCGTCCAATTGCCTTGTATGGTCCTGGAACTTCGCCCGTCACATAGCCCAGCAATAATGTCCCGGCGGGCAATATTACCGTGCGGCCGTTATCAGAATATACATTTCTATCGACGGTTGCACGAACCGGCACACCGCGACTCAGTGCATCAATATCTGCACGAATGTCCGAAACAATGGTCGCAGGAATCGGCTTGTACTGACGCAAGATGAATGTGCGGTCGTATGGTGCAGACGATGTCAAAACATTTTCATCAGATGTCCCATAAATAACATCCGTCTGTGGCGCAGGTACCAGCCCAGATGCAGATTCAAAACCATTGCTACCTAATTTGCCCATACCCCCACTTGGCATCAGGTCTTGGGTATCCAGTTGTGTGGCGCGATTAACATTCGCATCCTTTGGACGATTGCTCAGTTCTGGCAACGCGCCATTGGTAAAGTTGATGTATCCAATATGGTCGGCATCTGTACCAATTTTTTTACCGCTGTTGTCAATGTCTGTGATAACGCCATTGTTCGGATTATACACCCCTATTGGCTTGTCACAGTTTTTGTCAGAAAACGGATGGAAATAATACGCGCCACCTGATGGTTTTATCCAACCAATTTGACGGCCCGACATATTATAACCTGGAAACGCAAAGTCAGAACATGTTTCCGGTGGTGCGACATAGTCATCTGTCTTTTTTGTTGTGTTAAATGAAACAGCCGGAGCGATTTTTTCAATTTCGCGTTTAATTTCCTGTTTTACTGCGGGCTTTTCCACCGGTGTCACCGACTTTGCCTTTGGCTTAATAGATTCAATGTCTTCTTCTATTACATCATCGTCTTCGTCATCACCCCACAGTGGTGCAATCTCAGGCTGTTTTTTTACCTCTACCTTTTTTTCTGCCACTGGTTTTGGCTTTTCCTCTATCTTTGGCATTGTTGCCCCCAGGGTCAGCACAATCTTTGCTTCGCGTGCCATTTCGTCGGGCTCTTGGGCGGTGTGCCAATCAATAAAGATGGGTTCTTGTTCGGTCGTCTGTGCCGCTGTCGGCGCATATTCCAGCATAATACTGCACGCCAACTTTTCGTTGATTTGACCGGCCTTGGTACATGTATTATTAACACTCAGTCCATTTATATTTTTGTGCCGTCTGACTGTCACCACTTTTGCGGGGCCTGTCGCATAGACCTTGACCGTTTGGGTGCGCTTTTCACCAACGACAACATCGGCCCAGTTAATCATATCTGGTGATATTTTCAGTTCGATTTGTTCGGATTCTGATGTGGCGATTTCGCTGTTGCTGTCACGGCCACTTAACAACAGGGTTAACAAAATCAGCACAACAACAAACGCCGCCGCCAGCAACAACCACTGCACGCGCTTTGGCGTATTTTGCCGTAATTCTGAAAAGCGCTGTTTTATCCCAGCCATCTTAAATCCCCCACTGACAAAAATTTATTATTGCATACGAATAACACTGCAGCTGGTGCCACTGAATTTCAGCATTTTATCACACAACGACTGTGCGGTGTCGATATCTGCAAATGGTCCGATGCGCAATCTGTACTGGCGTGCGGTGGACGATGCCGCGCCCAAATCGCCAACACCCTGTTCGTCAACCGCAAAGAACACCATGTCTTTGTACGGTGTCAGTAATCCTTGGCCGTCTTCACCACTGAATTTTGCCAACAGTGTTGTCCAGTAATCATCCAATGCCTTAACAGATGTATCGGATTTCAGTTCAACCGCAACACCGGTTTGGTTGCTGGAAATCAGTGGAATGTTTGTTTGGGGCAAATACGCACCCGCGGTATTGCGTTCTGTTGGCAACATATTAACCACGCTGCCAGATGACTGTGGCATTGCCTGGGGTACGGTGAAACCTACCGGCATATAATACCCTGCACCCGTTGCTGGGTTAACCGCACCTGTATCACCAACATACATTGGGGTACCGGTGTATCCCGCGCCCATACTCATCGCGGCCATTGAATCCGTGTATGCAATATTGTTCAACGATTGGCCCGACAGCATGCTTTGTGCAACATTTGCCTCGGCCAATGCCATTACCGATGCTGTATCTGCAATCAAGAATGGTTTTTCGCGCTTTTTGATGCAAACAATGCGTTGCCCGCTGCGCAGAACCATGTCGCCCACTGCCTCAACAATCAACAGGCGACCATCTTCACCATCTGTGCGGAATCCTACTGGTGATTCACCACCTTCGACCAACAGTGAAACAACCGGACGCTGGGTCATTGCAATAACCTTGTCGCCAAAATCGATATAGGTAAATATTCTGTCGCGCCAAACGCGTTCTGGTGCAATAACATAATCGTCTGGATTTGGAACAAAGATATCTAAATCAAAGCGGAATTCAGATGGATCAATTTTCATTGACTTAATCCAACCGTAATCTTCGCCATCTACGCCAACGACATTGCTGGTCGTGGCAGATTTTTGGAATATCGATTTTGCACCACCCGATGTCGTGCTGCCGCTAACTGCATTTGGCAGTGTGCCATTACCATCCAATACGACATCAACCTGGGAATATGTGATTTCGCTGGAATTTGCTGGTTCGCTGCGCAGATAGAAAATATATTTATTCCCCGATTTTCCCGTCACAATCATATTTGTATCCGACCCCATATTGTCGGCAACTGGTGAAATAAACATCGTGCGGTCACCCTGGGTCGCGGTGATATCAAATAACGCCTGGTTTCCAACGACGGCATCTGCAATCTGTTCGCCGTTTGGCAGTGTCAGCATCGTCACCATACCGTTGCGCAGTTTAATTGGTAATACCGAACCCGCAGACCACCCCAGTTGTGCATAACCGGGCTTTGTGCTGCCGCTGGCCATATTTGCAGTTGGGTTATCCCATGCTGATTGAATACCATAATTTTCGGCATACGCTGGCAACGCCAACAACAAACCAAAACACAGCATAGAAATATTTTTTAATACTGTCATATTACCAATCCTTCCATTTAACTTTTATTCCGCCAAGAATCCAGTATCCAATGGGTCACCGTTCCCAGAAATAACTGTGTATTCCGCCACGCGCAGCCCCAACGGATTGTCCACACGATCGGCCCACTTTATCTGTGTACCATCATCAGACACTAATTTCAACTTAATTGTATAATCTTTTGGGGGCTGTCGTCCAGTACTATCTTCGCAAAAATAACGAAAATCAACCTGGTATGTATCGTCCGATGCCAAATATGTAATTGGTTTGTCCGGAAATTCAACCAGACACTGAAAATCAAAGTCCGGAATCTCGCTCATCATTGCGGTCCACATCGCCGTGTTAACAAAGTTTCCAAATACTTCGTCGCTGGACCATACGCGGACATAACCGTTTTCGCCGTTCCACTTTTCGTTGGTCAGTTTTGGGTTTGTGAATACCTCGTTTCTGGCGCGAACATATTCACGAATAAATGTGCGTTTGTAAATGTCAAGGTATTCATCCTGGGGCGGCATCTCGCGCAACATAACCGTCATGTCATCACTGACACGTGTGGTCAGAAAGAATACTTGGGGTCTATTCAATGGGAACATGTTAACCAGTGTTATTACCAGCGCGACCAATATAACCACCGCAGTGGCCAAAACAAAGGCCATCAATCTGGATATTAAAATTGGCGGTTCTACGCGGTTTTGCAAAGGGTTCCCTCTCTTAATTAAAATGATTGTAGAAAAAAAACGACAACTTGTGCAAGGAAAAAAACAAACATTGTTGAAAAAACAACAAAGAATAGGTGGTGTGGTGTAAAAATGTGCTTGCGTCGATTAATAAAAACACTTATAATATTTCCGCTTGATTTTTTGTATAAGTGTGCTATTGTGTCGCAGACTGTTATGGGCGCAGCGGTACACAAGAACGGTGTTATTGCAGTTACAGGGGCATAGTTCAACGGTAGAATATCGGTCTCCAAAACCGCGGATGAGGGTTCGATTCCTTCTGCCCCTGCCAATCTTTTCAAATTGCGGCAATGTCCGCGATTTGAAAAGATTGAATGTCAGTGTGTAGACGGAATTGAACCCGAATAAATAAGATGTTGGGTTCGCATACGAGTAAGGTTTTGCAAGCGTCAGCGCAGCGAACCGGTACGAGTGGTGAGCGAATGCGAACATTCCTTCTGCCCCTGCCAAGATGGTCGCAAGAATTGATATAAAATTGGGTGTGTTTTATGAAAAAGATGCTGGGATTTTTTAAGTCTGTGCGCAGTGAATGGTTCAAGATTGCATGGCCGTCGCGCGACAGTGTTGTGCATGCAACTATTATGATTTTGATGTTTTCAGCATTGGCGGCATTGTTCTTTTTTGTTGTTGACAGCGGCTTAAACGCGTTGGTTAACTGGATTTATTAAAAACAAACGGCAAAGGAAGCATAAATGGAAGAAAAAATGCAGTGGTTCGTTGTTAATGTTCATACGGGTTGCGAAGACAAGGTTGCCCGTGGTTTGCGCGAACAAATTGACAAGCGTCGCTTAAACGCTTTGTTTGGTGAAATCTTGGTTCCAACACGCGAAGTGACTGAAATTAAGGCTGGTAAACGCGTTAAAACAGAAAAAAAGTTTTTCCCAGGTTATATTGTTGTTCAAATGGCTATGAATAACGAAACATTTACCCTGGTAAAACAGATTCCCCAGGTTGTTATGTTTTTGGGTGCTAAAAACAAACCGATCGCGGTCAGCGAAGAAGAAGCGCGTCGTCTGTTGAAACAGGTCGAAGAAGGCGCAATTGTTATGGATGATGTTGAATATACGGTTGGCCAGGAAGTGCATGTTATCGATGGGCCGTTCGCAGGTTTCAACGGTATTGCATCCGAAGTTGACAATCTGAAACAAAAAATGACAGTGACTGTCCTGGTGTTCGGTCGTGAAACCAGTATGGAACTGGAATTTAGCCAGGTTGAAAAGGTCTAAGAAGTTTTTTGTGGTTTTCTGAAAAATATTCAGTAAAATCACAGCAACACGTGGTAGATACGCCATATCGTACCACGACACAAACGAAAAAAGAAACGGAGTGAAAAATGGCAAAGAAAGAAGTCAAGGGATTGGTCAAATTGGTCGTCCCTGCAAAGCAGGCAAATCCTGCGCCACCAATTGGGCCGGCGTTGGGTGCTGCTGGTGTAAACATCGCAGAATTCTGCAAACAGTTTAATGACAAAACATCTGATAAAGAACCTGGAATGCCAATTCCATGTATTATCACTGTTTATACAGACCGCAGTTTCGAATTTATTATGAAATTGCCACCTGTGTCATACTATATCAAAAAAGCATTGAAATAAAAGATTGGTTCACACAAGCCAGCACGTGATTTTGTTGGTACAATTTCCAAGAATCAAATCAAAGAAATTGCCGAAGCAAAAATGCCGGACTTGAATTGCTCTTCCATTGAATCTGCAATGAACATTGTTGCGGGTCAATGCCGTTCTATGGGCGTAAAGGTAGAGGAGTAATATCATGAAACTGACAAAGAAACAGCAGACTTGGAAGAATTTAGACACAGACAAAGTATATGCTTTATCTGATGCAATCGAAGCATTGCGTGAATATGCATCCAAGAAATTTGATGAAACATTGGAAATCGCTATCCGCTTGGGTATCGATGTAACCAAGGCAGACCAAAACATTCGTGGTATGTTGTCCTTGCCAAACGGCACAGGTAAATCTGTACGCGTTGCTGTATTCACAGTTAACGCCCAGGACGAAGCCAAACAGGCTGGCGCCGATGTTGTTGGTGGCGAAGAATTGATTGACGCTGTTGCAGCGGGCAATATCAATTTTGATCGCGTTATCGCAACACCAGATATGATGCCAAAAATGTCAAAGATTGCACGTGTATTGGGGCCAAAGGGTTTGATGCCGAATCCAAAATTGGGTACGGTCACAAACAATGTTGCCGACGCTGTTAAAACAGCAAAAGCAGGCCAGATTGAATACCGCGCTGAAAAGAAGGGTATCATCCACGCTGGTATTGGTAAAATGTCATTTACAACCGATGCGTTGGTTGAAAATGCAAATGCCTTGATTGACCAGTTGAAAAAGGTAAAACCTGCATCGTCCAAGGGTCAGTATATTTTGGGTATTTCCGTTGCGACAACCCAGGGCCCAGGTCTGAAAGTAGATGCAAAATAATTAATTGCGATGGTGGTTTTCCACTGTCGCAAAAACAAGATTTCTGTCCAAGACTGATGGTGTGACGAAACCGTTGCTTAATTCCCATCATAGACAAAGAAAAATTCTTTGGGGCAGGAACAAAAGCCCCATCCCGGGGAAACTCGGATGGATAAGTTAACAAAACAGAAGCTTGAAGGAAAAAACAGATGAAACGCGAAGAAAAATCAGATCTGATTTCAGCGTTGCAATCGTCCTTGAAAGAAGCAAACGGTGTTTTCGTTGTTGAAAACCATGGTTTGACCGTTCAGGAAATGGAAGGTCTGCGTAATGAATTGCGCCCATTGGTTTCCGTTTTCAAAGTTGTTAAAAACCGTTTGATGAAATTGGCATTGAAAGATACCAATTTCGAAGCTGTGTCTGATATGATGAAACGCCCAACTGCGGTTGCTGTTGCGACTGATGGTTTGGCTGTTACCAAAGTTTTGGCAAAATTTGCCGAAGCGCATCCAAACCTGACCATCGTTGGTGGTAAAATGGACGCGGATGTTTTGGACACAGACGGCGTGTTGCAATTATCCAAGCTTCCTTCCCTGTTGGAAATCCGTGGCACTATTGCGCGTATCTTGGTTGAACCTGCATCGCGCTTGGCCCGTGTATCCGCAGAGTATGGAAAAAAAGAACAATAAAATCAGAATAGCGATATTCTGACCTAAAACAAAAATTAGGAGTAAAAAAATGGCAGACATTCAGAAATTAGTTGAAGAATTGTCAAAATTGACCGTTTTGGAAGCAGTTGAATTGTCCAAAGCGTTAGAAGAAACATGGGGCGTTAGCGCAGCAGCTGCTGTTGCTGTTGCCGCTGGTCCTGTTGCAGCCGCTGCAGAAGAAAAGAGCGAATTTGATGTTGTATTGGCCGAAGCTGGTGCAAACAAATTGGCTGTTATCAAGGCTGTAAAAGACATCACTGGTTTAGGTTTGGGCGAAGCGAAAGCTTTGGTTGAATCTGCACCAAAGGCAGTCAAAGAAGCTGTTGCAAAAGATGAAGCCGAAAAAATGAAGGCTACATTGGAAGCAGCAGGTGCCAAGGTTGAATTGAAATAATTCAATCGCTGAACCGATAAAGGGTTCAAAAAATCCGTCGCCGACCAGGTGACAAAAACGCCGCCCACCTGGGGTTTTACCCTTGGTGGGCACAAAGGCGTAAAATACGAAACAAAAATAATAGCAATACAAACAGGAGCTTATTGAATAAATAGTAATCGCATTTGCGGACACAAAGTTTCAGACTTTTCACTGTTTATTTAATAATTTCCTGTTTGTATTGTCTTGTTTGCACAAAAGCGCATAAAAAAAGGATTAAAACCGATGGCAGTTATCCAGAAACTTAGAAAATCTTTTGGTAAAAGTTTTTTGCAAACTCCGCTTCCAGATTTAGTTGAAATTCAATATGATTCTTACAAGAATTTCTTGCAGGCTGATGTTGACCCCCAAAACCGTAAAAATATCGGGTTACAGAACGTATTTTCATCTATGTTCCCAATCAAGGACTATGCCGGCATTGCTGATTTGGAATTTGTGGAATACACATTGGACAAGCCTGTTTACAATGTAAAAGAATGCATGCTGCGCAATATGACGTATTCCAGCAAGTTGAAATTGAAGCTGAGATTGATTTTATGGGATGTCGCCGAAGATGGCAAAAAAACATTGCGTGACATCAAAGAACAAGAAATATTTATGGGCGAAGTGCCGTTAATGACAGAACGCGGCAGCTTTATCGCATCTGGTGTTGAACGCGTTATCGTTTCCCAAATGCATCGTGCCCAGGGTGTTGTTTTTGCAACAACCAAAGAAGCCAAGGTCGCAGGAAACCCAATTACATATACTGCGCGTATTATCCCAGAACATGGTTCTTGGATTGATTTCGAAGAATCCAAGGGCGTAATTTATGTCCGTATCGATCGTCGCCGCAAGGTACCTGCAACTGTTCTGTTGCGTTGCTTGCCAGCGGCCGAAGACGAAAAGAAATGGTTGGCGGACCCACGCAAGCCATCAATTCGTGGTATGTCCGATACAGAAATCTTGGGCGCATTCTATAAACGCATTCCATTGTCATTTGATGGTAAATTCTGGACCGGCGAAACCGCCAGTTTCGAAGGCTTGGACAAATATCGTTTGAACTATGACCTGATTAATCCAAAAGATAAAAAGGCCATTGCATCCAAGGGCGACAGATTGAATGCCAAACGTCTGAAAAAGATTATGGATGCATCCAAAAAGTTCGCAATTGAACCAGAATCTTTGATTGGCGAATATCTGTTTGACCCAATTATGTCTGGTGACGAAGTTGTAATGCCAGCCGGTACAGAAATCACCGAAGAAGTATTGTCTGATTTGGACAAAATGGGTGTCAAGGAAATCAGCCTGATTTCAATTGACAATGCAACCATTACTGCCCACATGCGCAATACACTGTTGGCGGACAAAACTGCTAATCGCGAAGAAGCGTTAATTGAAATCTATAACATTATCCGTCCGGGTGAACGCCCAACACTGGAAGCGGCAATCAACCTGTTTATGCGCCAGGGCTTTGAACCTGCATACTATGATTTGTCTGCGGTTGGTCGTTTCAAGATGAACAAGCGCTTGAAAATTGATTCTGGCAAAAAACCAGAAGATGAACGTTTGTTGACCAAGGCTGACTTCTTGGCGGTGTTGAAAACATTAACAAATATTATTGACCGCAAGGAGACAGTTGATGATATTGACAACCTGTCAAATCGTCGTGTTCGTACAGTTGGCGAATTGCTGGAACAGAATTTCCGCACCGGTATGGTTCGCATTGAACGCCTGGTTCGCGAAGCGCTGTCATCACCAAACATTGCCAACATGCAACCCCAAGATGTTATCAATGTAAAACCATTGATGTCATTGGTATCTGAATTCTTGGGTACATCCCAGTTGTCACAGTTTATGGACGCATATAATCCATTGTCAGAACTGGAACACAAGCGTCGTATTTCGGCCCTGGGGCCTGGTGGTTTGAACCGCGACCGTGCGGGTATTGACGTCCGCGACGTTCACCCAACACACTATGGTCGTCTGTGTCCAATTCACACCCCCGAAGGTGCGAATATCGGTCTAATTAACCACTTGTCATCATACGCCCGTGTAAATCCATATGGCTTTATCGAAACACCATACTATGTGGTTGAAAATGGTAAAATCACTGACAAATTGGTTTATCTGACTGCTGATGAAGAATTGGGTCACAAAATCGCCCAGGGTAACACCCCAACAACCAAGGATGGTGTCCTGGCCGAAGATATCGTGACGGCGCGTGTTGACGGCGAATTTACAATGGTGGCCAAGGATGAAATTGACCTGATTGACGTTGAACCACGCCAGGTAGTATCAATCGCAACTGGTTTGATTCCATTCGTTGAAAACGACGACGCGAACCGTGCATTGATGGGTTCAAACATGCAGCGTCAGGCAGTTCCATTATTGCGTGTTCAGGCACCATTGGTTGGTACCGGTATCGAACGCGAAGTGGCCCGCGATTCCCGCACGGGTAAGGTTGCAAAGCACAGTGGTGTTGTTGAATCTGTGGATGCGAACCGTATCGTGGTAAAATGTATGAACAGCCGCAATGTTGTGACCGGTGTTGACATTTACAACCTGGAAAAATTCGAACGCAGCAACAGTGAAACAATCATTCACCAAAAGCCATTGGTCAAAGTAGGGGATAGAATCTCTGCGGGCGACATTATTGCTGACGGTTCTTCTATGAACTATGGTGAATTGGCGTTGGGTCGCAATGTCTTGGTTGCATTTATGCCATGGCGTGGTTATAACTACGAAGACTCTATTGTTATCTCGGAAAAGATTTCCCGTGACGATGTCTTTACATCTGTAAAGATTGTTGAAAAGGAATTCAAGGTACGTGATACTCAGTTAGGACCTGAAAGTTTCACACGCGACATTCCAAACGTCAGTGAAGAAGCACTGAAAAACTTGGACGAATCCGGTATTATCTATGTTGGTGCCCGCGTAAAACAGGGTGACATTTTGGTTGGTCGTGTTTCACCAAAATCTGAAACATTATTGACCCCCGAAGAAGCACTGTTGCGCAATATCTTTGGTGAAAAGGCACTGAATGTAAAGGATACATCACTGCGTGTTGGTCCAAACGAAGAAGGTACAGTTATTGGTGTAAACGTTCTGACCCGTCATGGGGTAAAGAAAGACGAACGTACCCAAATGATTGAACTGCAACAGATTGAAAAGATTAACAAAGACCGCGAAGAAGAAACTTCTATCATCGAAAAGGGCTTTGCAGACCAGGTATTCCAAATCGCCGAAGGCTTGGTCATCGAATCCGGCACAGGCAGCTTGAAACCATTTATTGGCAAAAAGCTGACCAGCGAAGTATTCGAAGGCACCAAGGCATCTGATAGCAAGAACCTGGTTGTTAAAAGCAAAGAAGCCCAGGCAAAAATCGATGAATTGCGCGAACAGCACATTGTGAAGTTAAAGCAACTGAATGAAAAGGCAGATGCTGAAATTTCCAAGGCCACAGAAAGCAATTCACTGAATGCTGGTGTCTTGAAAGAAGTCAAGGTTTATATCGCCCACAAGATGAAATTACAGCCGGGTGATAAAATGGCGGGTCGTCACGGAAACAAGGGTATTGTATCCAAGGTTGTTCCAGTCGAAGATATGCCACACTTGGCCGACGGTACACCTGTTGACATTGTTCTGAATCCATTGGGCGTGCCATCGCGTATGAACATTGGTCAGATTTTGGAAACCCACCTTGGTATGGCGGCACGCACATTGGGTGCCCAAATTGGTGCGGTTTTGGACGAAGTCAAGGCAAAACGTGCTGTCACCGATGATTTGCGCGCTGTAATGGGCAAAGTCTATGGCAAGGATGTTGCTGATAAACTGGACAAGATGACCGACACAGACGTTCGTGCCGAAGCAGCCTTGTTGCGTGACGGTGTTCCAATGGCAACCCCAACATTTGACGGTGCCACATCCGAAGACATTCGTGCAATGCTGAAAATGGCTGGTTTGCCAGAAACAGGCCAATTTGACCTGTACGACGGTATGACCGGTGAAAAGTTTGCGCGTCCGGTGACTGTCGGTGTTATGTACATGCTGAAACTGCATCACTTTGTTGATGAAAAGATTCACGCACGTTCAATTGGTAACTATTCATTGGTCACACAACAGCCATTGTCTGGTAAGGCCCACATGGGTGGCCAGCGACTGGGTGAAATGGAAGTGTGGGCACTGGAAGCCCACGGTGCCGCCCACCTGTTGCGTGAAATGTTGACCGTAAAGTCTGACGATATCACTGGCCGTAACAAGATGTATGAATCCATCATTTCCGGCAGCAATGATATCCAAACCGGCACACCAGAAGCATTTAACGTATTCGTTCGCGAATTGCGTGGATTGGGTCTGGCAATGACACCAAAGAAAGTAGATTAGTTGTTAGCATTGGTGTGGGGCCACGCCCCGCACCCTAACCACTAGCCACACTAACAACTAAAAACTATTTGATAAGGAGCAAAACATAATGAGCAATATGTTGCAAAAGATTTTTGGACAAATTGAAACCAAGGAACAGTTTGACGCCCTGCGCATCACAATTGCATCACCCGAAGAAATTTTGTCCTGGTCACATGGCGAAGTAAAAAAACCTGAAACCATTAACTATCACTCGTTAAAACCAGAATCCGAAGGTTTATTCTGCCAACAGATTTTTGGTCCGGTCAAGGATTACGAATGCGCATGTGGCAAATATAAAAGAATTAAGTTCCGCGGTATTGTCTGCGAACGTTGTGGGGTCGAAGTTGGCCCATCTGCTGTTCGTCGCGAACGCATGGGACACATTAAATTAGCGATGCCTGTTGCGCACACTTGGTTCCTGCGCGAAGGTAAAATTGCAACCTTGTTGAACAATCTGCCACAAAAGAAACTGGAACAGGTTATTTCATACGACGCATACATTGTTATCGAACCAGGCTTAACAAACCTGAAACAGTATGATGTTATCAGCGAAGATGAATACCAGGCCGCCGTTGAAGAATTTGGTGCAGACGCATTCCGCGTTGGCATTGGTGCCGAAGGTGTTCGTGAAATTATCGCTGGCTTGGACATGGGTGATGAACGCACCCGTTTGCGTGCAGAATTGGTGGATACAAAATCCGAAGCAAAACGCAAGGCGTTGATTAAGCAACTGAAACTGGTCGAAGCATTCTTGGATTCCAAGACAGAACCAGCATGGATGATGCCTGATATTATTCCTGTTATTCCACCAGATATGCGACCATTGGTCACATTGGATGCGGGCCATGTTGCGGCATCTGACCTGAATGATTTGTATCGTCGTGTTATTATCCGTAATAACCGTCTGAAACGTTTTATGGAAATGCACGCACCTGATATCATCATCCGCAATGAAAAGCGCATGTTGCAAGAAGCGGTTGATTCACTGTTCGATAACGGTCACAAGGCACGCCCAATGGTGTCCCAAAACCGTCGTCCATTGAAATCATTGTCTGATTCATTGCGTGGTAAATCTGGTCGTTTCCGTATGAACTTGTTGGGTAAACGTGTGGACTATTCTGGCCGTTCTGTTATTGTGTCGGGTCCAACATTGAAACTGCACCAGGTTGGTCTGCCAAAGACAATGGCACTGGAATTGTTCAAGCCATTTGTTTATGCACGACTGCTGGCTGGTGATTATGCAAACACATTGAAAACCGCCCGCAAGATGGTTGAAAACGGCGAAGATGTTGTTTGGGAAATCCTGGAAAAGGTTATTTATGAACATCCAGTATTGTTAAACCGTGCACCAACATTGCACCGCTTGTCGCTGTTGGCATTTGAACCAGTGTTGATTGAAGGCAAGGCTATCCGCCTGCACCCATTGGTTTGCGCTGGATTTAACGCTGACTTTGACGGTGACCAGATGTCTGTTCACGTTCCAATTTCACTGGAAGCGCAACTGGAAGCACGCACATTGATGTTGTCATCAAACAACGTTCTGTCGCCTGCGAACGGTGCGCCAATGATTGTTCCATCCCAGGACATGGTATTGGGCGTTTACTACATTTCATTGATTAACGGTGAACATACTGACAAGTCGCCACGTTTCGCGAACATGGACGAAGTGAAATTGGCTTTGGAAAACAAGACAATTACATTGCACACACCAATTGTTGCGCGTATCAATGGCAAAACATACAAGACAACAGCTGGTCGTATGATTTTGGGCGAACTGTTGCCAAAATCTGTCAATATGCCATTCGATTTGGTGAACAAGGTTATGCCAGTGAAAGAAATCAAGGCATTGTTGGCAACAACATATGAACGTTGTGGCGACAAGGCAATGATTCTGTTGGCAGACGCCTTGAAAGATACTGGCTTTGAACAGGCTGCACGCAGTGGTATTTCCATTGGTTATGACGACATCGTCATTCCAGAAGAAAAGAAAGAAATCATTGCCCAGTCTGAAAAGGCCGCCGAAGAAATCGAAGAACAATACCAAAACGGTTTGCTGTCGGGTGGTGAACGTCACAATAAACTGATTGACTTGTGGCATGGCACAACCGACAAATTGGGTGATATGGCGTATGCTGCGCTGGGTAAGTCAACTGGTGACAACTGGAATTCAGTATATATGATGGCGTTGTCTGGGGCCCGTGGTTCCAAGCGTCAGATTCAGCAGTTGGCGGGTATGCGTGGTATGATGCAGAAGCCAG
>JAZTWE010000044.1:0-6153 GCA_045635705.1 Candidatus Enterousia sp. | reverse complement strand
AACATCAGCTTTATCAGTACCGCAATTTCAGGCGTATCTGCAATCAGGTTAACCATTCCACGACACCGCGCACGCCGTTTTGCCCCTGGCACAAGGCAGGACAGAATATTTCCAATATAAAACGGTATGCGCGGCATAATGTTAACTCAGTTTTCCACAACAGTGTTTATACTTTAATCCCGAACCACATGGGCACGGCGCATTACGGCGGCTATCACCTGCGGCCTGATTTAATCCTGCATCGTGTTGGGCCCGTTTTGCTTCGGTTGCGGCGACATCTTCGCGGGTTAATTCCATACGGCTAATATACGCCACCGACATAACCTTAAAGTTGTTAATCGTGTTCTTAAAGATATCCAATGCTTCGCGTTTATATTCATACAGCGGATTCTTTTGCGCATACCCACGCAACCCAATCGCAGACTGTAAATAATCCATCTGTTGCAGGTGTCGTTTCCATACCGAATCCAACGCCCCCAGCATCATTTGGCGTGATGCCATTTGCATCATTTCTGGACCATATTTTGCCAACTGTTGTTCATAGCGACGCACCGCCAATCCGAACAAGGTTTCAAACGCCTTGCGTTCTGTGATTTGTTCATCTGTTTTCCACTTTTCAATATCTGTGATATCCAATGCAAATGTACGCAACATCGCATTATGAATCCCCTTGATATTCCAATCCATTGGGTGGGCTTTTTCTGGGATATTATTTTCACAAATCAGTTCAACAACATCGCCAATCATTTCCTTGGCCAATGGCGACAAATCATCACTGGTCATCAGTTCATCGCGTTGTTTATACACAACCATACGCTGTTCATTCGCGACATCATCGTATTTCAGCAATTCCTTGCGCGCTTCGAAATAACGTGCTTCTACGCGTTTTTGTGCCTTTTCCAATGCCTTGGTAATCCATGGATGGGTAATTGCCTCGCCTGTTTTCAGCCCCAACGTCGTCAACATACCTTCCAGTCGCGCTGCACCAAAGATACGCATCAAATCATCGTCCAGTGCCAAAAAGAACTTTGAATCACCCGGGTCACCCTGACGACCAGAACGACCGCGCAACTGATTATCAATACGGCGTGATTCGTGGCGTTCAGTACCGATAACATACAATCCGCCCGCATCCAAAACCAGTTTCTTGTTCGCTTCTATCGTGGCATAGATTTCTTTCTTTTTATCTTCGAAATCAGGTGCCGTCTTGTCCAGATTTGCAATCAATTCTTCGGCATTTCCACCCAGTTTAATATCAGTACCACGCCCCGCCATATTGGTTGCAATTGTCACCGCACCTGGCGCACCAGCCTGGGCAACAATTTTTGCTTCGGATTCATGGTGTTTTGCGTTCAAGACCGCTGGTTCAATCTTTAACTTTTTACGAACGATATTTGCCAGTTCTTCGGACTTTTCAATTGACACAGTCCCCACCAACACAGGTTGGCGACGCGCCAAGCAATCTTCGATTTGTTTCAAGATAGCATCGTATTTTTCATCCTTGTTGCGATAGATTTCGTCATGATGATCCACGCGTGCAACCGGGCGATTTGTTGGAATCGACACAACACGCAGGTGATAGATTTCATCGAATTCTGCGGCTTCGGTCATCGCAGTACCCGTCATACCCGCCAGTGTCGGATACAAACGGAACAGGTTCTGATATGAAATACTGGATACAGTCTGATTTTCCGGCTGAACAGCAACATGTTCTTTGGCCTCAATCGCCTGGTGCAGCCCCTTACCAAATCGGCGACCTGTCATAACACGGCCGGTAAATTCATCAACGATTAAAATTTCGCCATTACGCACAACATAGTTAACATTTTTCTGATACAGGTGATGCGCCAACAACGCCTGTTGAATATGCATAACCAACGGCGCATTTTCAGACGCATACAAATTATCACCATTTAACAAACCAGCCTCTGCCAGCAGACGGGTTGCAGTATCAACCCCACTTTCCGTCAATGTCACATGACGATCTTTTTCATCCTTTACAAAATCAGTTTCTGTGAATTGGGCAACGACACTATCGACCTTGGCGTACAGTTCACTGGTATCTTCGGCCGGTCCCGATATAATCAGGGGGGTACGCGCCTCGTCAATCAAGACACTGTCCACTTCGTCGACAATTGCGAAATAGAACGGACGCAAGACCTGTTGTGCCTTGGAAAACTTCATATTATCGCGCAGATAATCAAACCCCAGTTCTGAATTCGTCACATATGTAATATCGCAATTATATGCCGCGCGTCGTTCATCATCGGTCATATCATGCTGAATAACACCAACCGTCAGCCCCAAGAATTCGTATATCTGACCCATCCACGCCGCGTCACGCGATGCCAGGTAATCATTCACTGTAATCAGATGCGCACCTTTGCCCTGAATTGCTTTCAGATACATTGCCAATGTCGCAACCAGTGTTTTTCCTTCGCCGGTTTTCATTTCAGCGATTTGCCCATTGGTCAAAACAATACCACCAATCATCTGCACATTAAAGTGGCGCAATCCGATTGTTCGCACCGATGCCTCGCGCACCAGGGCGAACGCATCAGGCAATATATCTTTTTCTTTTTCGCCGGCGGCAAAACGCGCACGCAAGGCTTCTGTCTGTGCACGCAATTGTTCATCACTCATTGCGTGATATTTTGGTTCCAGGTCATTGATTAACGACACTGTTTTATCATAACTTTTGATAAGTCTGTCATTGGCACTGCCCAACAATTTACCGATTACATTTTTTATCATATTTCTTCCTTATATTATCACGAGATATATAGCAATTTTGCGCCTTGCGGTCAAGATACTTTATGATATAATGCAAATAAACAAAACAACAAGTACGAATACCAAGAAAATTATCATAGGAATAGGGGGGGAATACTATGCGCGACCAGGTCACAGAACTGCAAACCACTGATATTACAAGTGAAATTTATACAATTGCACCAACCCAAATTGAATATATTTCACACATTTTTGGGAACGCCGTTGCCGACGCCATGAACATGCGCACATTTGCCCCAAAAATCCGCCAAATTGCCGAGCGCGCATTGCGACATGCCCTGGCCGCAGCAAAAAAGCAAGGCGAATAATAATTTATCATTGTAATTATCATTCTGAACCACTATAATACGCTTGTTGACGGGAATTCCGTCAATGGGGTGTAGAAACCTCACTCAAGCGTCGTTAATATAAACCTATGACGCAAATGCGCGTCATTTTTTATTATAGCGACGAAAAACAAACTCCTGAACACAAAGTGTCAGGAGGGTTGCGAATATACCGAATAAGCACACAATTCTTGAGATTGTTTCTAACCTCCTGACCACCTGATTTTCTGGTGGTTTTTTCATTAACGAAAAAAGACAGGAGAAAACAACAATGAAAAAACTTTTAACAATTACTGCGGTTGGTGTATTGCTGACCGTGCCCGCCACCGCCGTGCAGAAGTGCGTGGCATTGAGCAGTAGTGCGACAACGTGTACATTAGCATCAGCTTACCGTAAAGCAGAATGGAACACAACATGCACCACCAATGGCACCAGTGTAAAAGTTAGTGGCGTTGCCGCATGTTCAAATGCAAGCGGTGATTCGGCTGGGGACATATACAGTGAAGGGTTGTTACCAACAATAAAAAGTTCATCAGACACTACCAATGTAAACTGTTGGTGTAAAATGACCAGTCCAGCCGTGTCGCCCTGGGTGTTCTACTCCGCGCCCACGACCCCCAGTAATTGCGCGCTCTATTGCGCGGACAACTGTCTGTCCGGCTTATCGAACCATGCCAATTTTCGGTCCGCGCTGTTCTCGGCTATGTCTGATTAAACGGGGGCGGTTATGAAAAGAATTATATTTTTATTTATGTTTATGCCGTTGGTGGCGTGGGGTGCCGCCCCGTCCACCAGTTGCCCATCGGGATTTGTTGCAATTGATGAAGAATATTTAACAATCGCAACCAGTTGCCCCAGCGGTTACACCGCCGTCGGCACTGCGGAATCGTGCCTGGTATCGTCGCCGTCAGGCTCGTGCATAATGTACGCCCCCGTCGGCGTGTCGTACACCGACAGCAGTGGCACATACGAATACACCGAACCGTGTGAGATGCAATAAAAATCCCCCGTTTGGGGGGATTTTTACTAAGATAAATAAAAGTTTAGCGTGGTATTTATAAACAGAATTTTTGCAAAAAAATTCTGTCATCCCGTGGCTCGACCACGGGACCCAGGTTATGTTTCCTTTTTATTTGTTATCACCTGGATTCCGGGGTCAAGCCCCGGAATGACAAAAATGTAAAACATTTTTGTTAACTAAACTTTTATTTACCGCACTATCATGTCACATGCTTCCGGTCTCATGTCTCAAAAAAAATCCCGCATCTGCGGGATTTTTTTTTACTTCTTTTCAGAAAAGTCTGCATCGACTGTGCCGTCGTCGTTTTTCTTGTCTTCGGCACCTTGGGCGGCTGCCTGTTCGGCCTGGGCGGCTTTATAGACCGCTTCGCCCAACTTCATTGCTTTTTCAGACAAAGCATCCGTCTTGGCTTTCAAGGATTCTGCGGTTGCATCTGCCTTGGCCAATTCATCTGCCAATTCTTTTTTGGCTTCTTCGATTGCTTTCTTTTCGTCTTCGCTGATTTTATCACCATGTTCTTTCAGCGATTTTTCAATGCTGAAAATGGCTGTTTCGGCTGTATTTTTCGCTTCGGCCAATTCGCGTTTCAGTTTATCAGCCTCTGCATTAGCGGCGGCTTCGTCAACCATACGCTTAATTTCATCTTCGGACAAGCCACCGTCAGACTTAATTGAAATCATCTGTTCTTTGCCTGTACCTTTGTCCTTGGCTGACACATGAACGATGCCATTTGCATCGATATCAAACGATACTTCAATCTGTGGCATACCACGTGGGGCAGGGGCAATTCCTTCCAGGTTAAACTGGCCCAACAATTTGTTATCTGCCGCCATGTCGCGTTCACCCTGGAACACACGGATTGTCACAGCCGACTGATTATCTTCGGCGGTACTAAACACCTGTGATTTCTTGGTTGGGATTGTTGTATTGCGGTCAATTAAGCGTGTAAATACACCACCCAATGTTTCAATACCCAACGACAACGGTGTTACATCCAACAGCAAAACATCCTTTACATCGCCTTTCAGAACACCACCCTGGATTGCAGCACCCATACCAACAACTTCGTCTGGGTTAACGCCCTTGTGTGGTTCACGGCCAAAGAATTCTTTCACTGTTTCTGCGACCTTTGGCATACGGGTTTGTCCACCGACCAAGATAACTTCGTTAATCTGTGATTTATCCAACCCTGCATCCTTCAACGCCTTTTTACATGGTTCAATTGTGCGTTCAATCAAATCTGCAACCAATGATTCCAACTTTGCGCGTGTCAATGTTGTATTAAAGTGTTTTGGCCCTGTTGCATCAGCGGTCAAATAGGGCAGGTTAATATCCGTTGTTGTCTTAGACGACAATTCGATTTTTGCCTTTTCTGCGGCTTCTTTCAGACGCTGCAATGCCAATTTATCACCCGACAAATCAATACCTGTCTGGCCCTTGAATTCAGCAATCAGATGTTCCAAGATGCGTGCATCAAAGTCAGAACCACCCAACGCAGTATCACCATTGGTTGATTTTACTTCGAACACACCATCAACAATTTCCAGGATAGACACGTCAAATGTACCACCGCCCAAGTCATAAACAGCGATTGTGCCATTTTTATCTTTGTCCAGACCATACGCCAACGCGGCGGCGGTTGGTTCATTAACAATACGCAAAACATTTAATCCTGCGATACGACCGGCATCCTTGGTGGCCTGGCGTTGTGAATCATTAAAATATGCTGGCACAGTAATAACCGCATCTGTCACAACTTCGCCCAAATAGGCTTCTGCATCTTTCTTTAATTTTGACAGAATCATTGCAGAAATCTGTGATGGGGCATATTTCTTGCCATCCATTTCAACCCATGCATCACCATTATCGCCAGCCACAATTTTATATGGCACGCGCGCTGCGATTTCCTTGACCGCTGGGCTATCAAAGCGCAAACCCATCAGTCGTTTAATTTCATAAATAGTATTTTCAGGATTTGTCACCGCCTGGTTTTTTGCGGTAATCCCGACCAAT
>JAZTWE010000043.1:0-7124 GCA_045635705.1 Candidatus Enterousia sp. | reverse complement strand
CCACACCTGTACCCACACCTGTACCCACACCTGCAACCGCCGACACCGCACCTGAAATCACCGACATCGGCGACATACCATTACCCAGCGACTTTGACATCGACATTCCCACCGCGGACGACAATGCCACCGCCACACCATGGGACACAATCAACGCAGCACCAACATTTACCGAAATAAACTTTGACGAACCATCCGCGTCCCTCGCACCCGAAACGACCCCCAACCCAGTGGCCGAATACCTGAGCCAACACGCCAAGACTTTTGAAACCGTGGACGATATTGTAATCTATAACAACATGGCAATCAGTCACCACACAGACCCTGATTTTTGGGTAGCTGATTCCGACAATTGGTTTGCCGCGGGCAAGCAAGCACAATCACCAATCGCCGCCGCCCAAACTGTTGCGACCGAACGTGGCCTGACCCCGGCAATATATTTGGGCGCAAAGAACATAATGGATATCGACAACCTGATTACACAATGGTCAGACGCTGGAATAAAAATAATCAGCGATTTGGACGAATTATAAAAATCCCCCAACCGGGGGATTTTTAGTTCATCACACATGCTTCTGTGTATTCGTATGTACCACTGTCATCTGTATAGGACACCCCCACCGGCGCATACATTATGCACGAGCCCGCAGGACTGGACACCAGGCACGAATTCGCCGTGCCGACCGATGCCGTGCCACTGGGGCATTCCGTTGCAATGGTTAAATATTCTTCGTCAATCGCAACATAGCCCGATGGGCAACTGGTGCCGGGTGTGGCGGCGTGCAACACCATCGGTATACACGCCAATAATAGGATTATTCGTTTCATTGTGCCCCCTTAATCAGCCATGGTAGAGAACATCGCAGACCGGAATGCAGGAGCGTACATAGCGTTTGCCGCACAGTTATACGCACAGTTGTACGCGCAATTACCGACGGATCCGCCGACGAACACCCAGGACGACACGGCGGGACTGGTCATTTTACACCAGCAACTTGTATTGTCCGTACCAGAGGAAGTGCCCACTGTTGATAGGGTTGTTGCGGTGGTAACACCTGGGGCCGCAGTATTGGAACATGCAGCTATGCCTTTAATTGGTATTGTCGTGTCTGGGTCTGGCATACATGATGTTTCCCAGTCTGCCTTGCCATACCAGCTTGAGGGTACTGATGAACATGTTGTGTTATTGGCGTTCAATGCCACGCATTTTTGTACGGCGGTGGCGGGTGTGGTCAAAATCACGCACGCCGCGGTTAATGTTAAAAGTTTGTTCATTGTTATTTTCTCCTGTTATTTTTACTAGTAAAAAACCACTGCGCATAAACGAGTGGTCAGGAGGTTAGAAACAATCTTTGGAATTGCGTGCTTATTCAATATATTCGCAACCCTCCTGACACAATATCAGGAGTTATTTCATCGAAATCATAAAAACAATGTGCATGCACATCATTAAGTATGAATTCTGATGCCAAAGCGAGGTTTCTACGCCCCATTATGGCAACCCGCCATAACACAGTTATTATAACGGATTGTTTTTGCGTGTTCAATACTTTGATAAATAAAAGTTTGGTATGGTATTTATAAACAGAATTTTTGCAAAAAATTCTGTCATCCCGTGGCTTGACCACGGGACCCAGGTTATGTTTTCTTTTTATTTGTTATCACCTGGATTCCGGGGTCAAGCCCCGGAATGACAAAAATGTGAAACATTTTTGTAAGATAAACTTTTATTTATCAAAGTAATGTATTCATTATTTGAACTTTGAACATTGCACTTTGAACTTTTATTAGTCCCTATTCCTGCCTGCGCAGGAATGACAATAATACTTGCAACAACTGAACTCTGAAAACTAAAAAATCCCGCCGTTGGCGGGATTTTTATTCATTCATATTCGGAATAATTACAACATCGTTATAATACGACAAGAACCGATTCCCCGTTGCGCAATAAATCTTTTGCAACGAATCCTTGTATTCGCGCACCGCCATCACCCAACGATTTTCAATATCTGACTGTGCCCCCTGGTATGCAGTAAAGGCACCCATCGCACCACCAACACCCGCACCCGTCAATGTATCACCCAGGCGCGCCTTGTTATCCAAATCAATAATACCACCATCATCCGAACCCTGATACACCGGAACAAAACGTGTTCCCACCGACGACAATGTCGCCTTGTCCAGGTTCAGTGTCCCAACCTGGCCCATACCAACACGCGCAACAATCGGCGCATCAGGATACTGCTTGGTCAACTGCTGCCAATCTTTCTTTTTCCATCCAAACGCACGATCCTGAACCCCAATCGCCATTGCCGGCGTACGCTTTGCCACCGATTGCGCACCCGCATCCAGTTTCACATATTCGCGTTCACATGAACCTGATTGCGCCTCCATCTTGCCATCTTTATAGCAAAACAGATTTGCCTTGTTGTTAATTTCGATACGACCATTCCCCTCGGCCAATAAATCCGCCAATGTCAACGGCGTTGTATCCTTGTCCGAAACAGTGCGTCTTTCATCTTTATTCTTCAAAAGTTCCGGAAACTTTACCGAACTTTCCGCCACATCAACATAGCGACACACACCATCCGAACATTCAACAAAATCTGTCACATTCGTTGTGGACATATACACATCACCCGCCAGGTCACTCGTTTCTTCCAACACACCCCACAGACAGTCAAATTCCTGGCCCTCGTACTCGCACTTTTCAATACGCATCACAGAATCACCACTGGCGGCAATATTACCAACCAAGCCACCTGCGACCGCATTAACCCCGGTGGACAAAATCATATCACCTGCAACCTTGCCACCATATACATTACCCGCCATAATTGCGGCACCACCCGCTGCACCAATCGCGGTTGAAACCAGTTTTTCCTTGTTCGTCCCTAACAGTGCATCACTGCCCACGGCGCTTTCGCCGGCGACATTACCCGCAATCGCCGCAATCACGGTCCCGGCTGCAATCTTCAACCCGGCATATTGCTTTTGTTCCTGGTTCATAACCTGTTTAACATCATCGATTGTCGGTTCTGAATCCGCCGGGAATTCAATTGATTCCACGGCCTGCTTTATCATCGCAGATTCAGGAAATGAAAAAATATTACAGCGCATCGAATCGCCTGCCGCCAAATTAGCACGCGCCAAAACCAAATCACCACCGTTCAGCCCCGCACCAATCGCACGCAATTCAACAACCGCCGCGCACCCTGCACGGCCACCAACCTGCGACCCAACACCCGCACGGTCCCAAACGAATTCACCGTTTGGGTAAATCATTGAACACTGGTCCATTTGTGGATTTACTTCGGCTGCATTACTGCTCAACGCGCCTTGTTCAGCACCCACATCTGAATTACCCCCACCATTTGTTGCCGCCATCGCTGCAATTTGTTGTTGGGACAGAACTGCATTTCTTTGTTCATTTACTTGATTGTAGGCATCGGCATAACTGCGTGATTTATTATTAACACGAATCGCCCCAAACGCACCAGACGACGCAACCAGCGCCACAGCCCCCGCCAACAAAGACCATTTAAGACGAAACGGTTTAAATTCCATTCTCTCTATCCATTTGCATTACGCATTAAAATTGCAATCTGGCACGAATACCGACATCAACCATCCCCAGTCGCCCACTTTCATACCAATTAGTATAGTGGAACACACTGTCGTATGGCGCTTCGTATTCACCACCGGCACCGTCACCCAACCATTCTGTCTGGGAAACAATAATACTGCCCGATGTTTTAACCGTACCCAAATTTGCATAGCGAACAAAGAAATCCATCTTTATTCCGCCTTCCAATTCGGTTGTCACGCCACCTTCCAGTGCAAAGGCCAATTGTTCCGATGTACCACCATTGTGATACGCATAGATATCAGAAATACCGGTCAAATCACCCGCGCCTGCGTACGCAGGATCCATTTCGGAATAGAATGTATTATCATAAACAACATAGTCTGCAATCGTGTTTAACGAAATACCGACACCGACACCAACATACGGACGCAACGAGCCACCCGCCAAATAGCCAGTATAAGAATCAATATTATAATACAAATTCAACATCGTCACATTCGATGTGATTGCGCCACCATCAACCTGGGCTGCGACATAACCACCCAAACCATCGGCGGTTTGCACGGTTGTGGCATAGCTCATCCCCGAATAGCGCAAATAAGAAAAATCAACACGAATATCGTTATTTATTGCCGCACCCACCGACAACTGTAATGGAATCACACTATCAGAGCGAAAATCAGCACTTTCGAACGCACCCGGCACAAAGAAAGAATTTTCTTCACCAACATAATCCGCCGACATATTCCCCATCATCGATGCATTATACGCAACCGAAACACCGACATACAAACCACTATCTGCCAATCTATCATAATCCGCCGGTTGATAATACTGACGCCCGGCCACAACCTGGGACGAACCGACACGCGGCAAAGCACCCGTCACGCGCGTTGGCTGGGCCGCTGCAACAGAATTCGACATAACAACAGAATTATTCTGAACACCGTTTGGCATATATACTGCGCGCCCCTGTGGCATTGAATTTACCATACCATTTTGCACAGGCACACCGTATCCCGACATCCCATTATAACCATTATAAACAGGATACGCACCACCCGCCATCAACGGCAGCGCGGACAAAAAGCCCCCAAAAACGGCAGAAACATTAAACTTTTTCATACCTTCCCATTATCCTTTGGGGATATTATAACATATTTTTTATTTTGATAAAAGTGATTATTATCATTAAAAACGCCCCGTCCGGGGCGTTTTATCATTATGCTTCGGGGGCAATTGCCGACATTGGGCAAATTGATGCACATGTACCACACGAAATACATTTTGCCGGGTCAATCACATATTTACCATCCGCCCCCGGCGCAATTGCCGCCACCGGACACATACCCGCACAACTGCCACAGCCAATACATTTACTTGAATCAATTTTATAAGCCATTTTTCATTCCTTTCTGTTATTCACGATTTAACAAACTTAACAGATATTCAAACATTGCAACAAAAGAAATATACAGATGCAACGCCCCTAATACTGCCAGTTGATTTCGTTGGGTATCATCACCGATAACCGCGTATGCCCGTTTCAGGTTCTGCATATCATACGCCGTAAACAACGCAAATATCAGCACCCCGACAAAGCAAATAACGGTGGCAAATGTACTGCCCAGTGGCCAAATCATAGAAATTAACCCCACCAAAATCAAGCCAATCATACCCATCATCAAGAATATACCCAAAAAGGACAAATCCTTGGCCGTTTTATAACCAAACATTGCCATGCACCCGAACATCAGTGCCGCGATAACAAACGCCTGCAAGATAGACATCGGATTTACCGTTAACGCAACCGCAATCAATGGTGTCATTGTCACACCAATCAAAACAGCATACAGTGCCAACAGCCACGCACCGGTCTTGGCCTGCATATGAAACACACGAACCTGGGCCCAAACAGACAAAATCAAACCACCAAACAACAAAATATAATACAATCCGCTAAACCCAGTTGGTGTCAGTAAATACTTTAACCCACCGCCCCAAATTGTCATATATGCCGCAACGGCCGTCAACGCAACCGCCCCAAACATTAAACTAAAAATACGTTTCAAATATAGTTCAATACCACCCGCTGGTACAGCGCGCCCAGAAACCCGACGCACAGTAGTATCTTTGACAACAGTTTTTTTCACAACCATTTGTTTTTCTCCTTGTTATTTAACCAATATATAATACAATGACCCACACAATTCAAGATTTAACAATAAAAAAATACACAGGTAAAAACATGGCAACAATATACCAAACATCCCGTCGCAGCCACGTACTGCGCTGTGGATACAAACACAATTTCTATGACAAAATGACACCAGCCGAACAATTGGCATACTATCAAGAACGTTATGCTAAAAACGAAAAAATACGCCAAGATTGGCTGGGCTACCCTGAAAAAATCGCAAAAATCGATAAAATTCAGGCAGAACTAAGAAAATCAATTGCAGAGGCAAAATCAAAATTGCGCTAAGGCATAAAAATGGCAATAACAATAAATCCAATTTCACCAGTTGCATTTTCTGTCTTTGGACTGGACATTCGTTGGTACGCACTGGCGTACATTGCGGCATTTGTTGTTGGCTATTTTGTATTTCGCAGTTTGATGCGCCGCGACAGCACGCGGGTTAATCTATCAAAAAAACAGTTGGACGATTTTCTGACTGCGATTATTTTTGGTGTGATTTTGGGCGGTCGATTGGGCTATGTACTATTTTACAACCTGCCCTATTTTCTGCACAATCCACTGGAAATATTTGCTGTTTGGCACGGCGGGATGAGCTTTCACGGCGGTCTGATTGGTGTAATCGTAGCCACATTTTTATTCAGCCGCAAGCGCGGACTTAATCCATGGGCAATCCTAGATTTAATGGCCATTGTTGCACCAATCGGACTATTCTTTGGTCGCATCGCTAACTTTATAAATATGGAGGTTATGGGTCGTCCCACAACCGCCCCATGGGGAATAGTATTTAACACCAACCACGGCGCAACAGTTCCACTGCACCCCAGCCCATTATACGAGGCCACCACCGAAGGCATCGCCCTGTTCGCGATAATGTATTGCCTGTATCGCTTTACAAAACTGCGTACACGCCCCGGGGCCTTGGCTGGAATTATGGGTATGACCTATGCTGTATTTCGTGGGATATGCGAACTGTTCCGCGCCCCTGATGCCCACATTGGATTTTTAACCAGTTGGGGTCTGACCATGGGTCAATTACTATCTGCGATAATGTTTTTTTGCGGTTTTGCAATTTTTGCATTTGCGTTTCGCAAAAAATAATGTACAATACGCCCCGTTGACCCATAAATGGGAAACAAAGTTTAGGATGGTTGGCAGAGCGGTCGAATGCGGCGGTCTTGAAAACCGTTGATGGGGCAACCCATCCGGGGGTTCGAATCCCTCACCATCCGCCATAAAAATCAAATCGGCTTTATGCCGATTTTATTTTTATCTGCGATGGTTGGATGAGAACCCCGGGTTCGACAACAAGTAGATTTTGCAAGCATAGCACAGCAA
>JAZTWE010000042.1:0-9752 GCA_045635705.1 Candidatus Enterousia sp. | reverse complement strand
GCGGTAAATCATGCACCAGTGATTCAGATTGTGGCAGCGACCAAACCTGCAATAACGGTTGTTGTATAGCGGCGAGCGCTTGTGAGACTATGTCGTGCACAAGCAACATAGAGTGTACGAGGAGTGGATACGGTAAGTGTTTGGATGGATGCTGCATTGCTAAAAATCCGAGCCAGCAACCTAGTTGCACTTTGATGAGTGAAGACTACTGTACAATTAGTGACACCAGCAATTGCAAGGCAACAGAGATTTGCAACCCGCTCACAAACTGTTGCGAACTAAAAACGATTGTAATCCAATGACAACGTCCCACCGGATATCTACCCACGTAAACAAAAGTTTGCGTGGGTTCAGACGACAGTCGTTTTACGCACTTAAATCAATAATGCCGCAATAAGTAAAACGCCCGGTTGGGCGTTTTATTTTACATTTTGCATTTTATCACGCAAGAATATGTCAATCGGAACAGGTGCCGCAGGCGTTGGCCCCATTTGGCCGTTATAGTGACTGGTTGGATTCTTGTCATACGGTTTACGATCACCTGTAAATTCTTTGAAATAGATTTGACCAATTCGCATATATGGATACACCACTGTCGGATACAACACATGGATTTCCAATGTCCATTGACCACAAAAGCCATCATCGCCACGACCCGCCGTGTGATGATTCAATATAAAATTGCGACCTATGCTGGATTTTCCATCAATTTCTGGAAACAGATTACGCGTTTCGGTATATTCCACTGTTGACCCCAAATACCCAACATCAGGTGACAAAATCAGACCAGTATCTGGAATCTTGATATCAATTGTTTCATGATGCGCCGGATTTGTCGGATCAATCAAATACCGCGGATTGCGAATATCATATTCATTTGGATTTGTTCGATATGTTTCATATCGGGTACTGTATTCAAACCAGTCACGCATGGTGTGCAGACTTGGGTCACCCTTGTACACAATCGCTGGACGCATTCCAAATGGAATTGTGTGTCGGTACACCTTTAATGTATCGCCCAAATGCAAATCATAACTGTTGGACCCCAGGCACCGCTCATCAAATGGTTGGATTACAATATCAGGATGGTCGCCCATCATACGCTTTTGAATTTCTGGTCCGGTTAACAGCATTTTATATCCTTTTTGTTGTCAGCCCCACCTACGCCTACTATTATGGGAAATAAGTATGTAAAAACGCAAGATTTTTATTCACTTTTTGTTTTGTTGTGGTATCGTTCGGGCATGACAGAAAAAACTTATTCAGGCTTTGTTGCCATTATCGGCCCAACAAATGCGGGCAAAAGTACATTACTGAACCAAATCATGGGGCGCAAGGTGTCAATCGTTTCGCACAAGGTGCAAACCACACGAACACGTCTGCGCGCGGTGAAAATGGTCGGCAACAAACAAATTATCTTTGTTGATACACCGGGCGTGTTTAAGCCATCGCGCCGGCTGGACCGCGCAATGGTCGCAGCTGCAATGGATGCCGTCAGTGATGCGGATGCGATTTTATTACTAATCGATGCACAAAAAGGCATCACAGAAACAATTTCCGCACTGGTTGAAAAAATCAAGGACCGCAATAACCTGTTCGTCGCACTGAACAAGGTTGACGCCATACCAAAACTGGAACTGTTGCCGATGGTTGCGCAAATATCAGAAATGGCACCGTGGCGCGAAATATTTATGATTTCGGCACTGAAAAACGACGGGATTGAAATTATGCTGCAATCACTGGCCGATGTTATGCCCGAAAGCCCATACTTGTTCGACACAGTGGATGCACCTGATGTGCCAGATAACCTGTACCTGGCGGAACTGACACGTGAAAAGATTTATAAATACATTCACCAAGAATTACCGTACAATATCAATGTGGTCACAGAACGTGTTGATGTTGATGACGAAGGTGTGTTGGAAATCTATCAAAAAATCGCTGTTCAAAACGATGCACATAAGAAAATTGTTGTTGGGCGCGGTGGGGAACAGTTAAAGCGCATCGGAACTGCGGCACGCCACGACATTCAGGACCAGTGGGGCGTTAATGCGCGATTGCACCTGTTTGTGCGCGTAGAACCAGACTGGCAGGACAAGGCCGAAAACTATACCGACCAGGGGTTGGAATTTAAGAAATAAAGTGCATCCCATGAAAACATCTGA
The DNA here is from genome assembly GCA_045635705.1 of Candidatus Enterousia sp. Classification (GTDB taxonomy): domain Bacteria; phylum Pseudomonadota; class Alphaproteobacteria; order Rs-D84; family Rs-D84; genus Enterousia. The sequence goes on along the minus strand of JAZTWE010000042.1, from coordinate 7,587 downwards.
TTTTGATTTTGAAATGCCATCGGAATTGATTGCGTCGCACCCATTGGAACAACGCGACGCATCGCGAATGTTGGTGGTAAAAGACAACACCGTTCAAGACAAACACATCCGGGATTTCTTGGACTTTTTGGAACCTGGCGATGTGGTCGTCATGAACAATTCACGCGTTATACCAGCGCGCTTTATGGCATCAGGACACGAAATCACACTGCATACTGCGGTACGACCAAATGTTTGGCTGGGACTGTGCAAAAAGTTTAATAAAATCCGCAAGACAACAATCCTGGAAATGGACGATGGGACACAAATCCGTGTTATCGGCAATTCCGAAGATGGATTGTTGCTGAAATTCTTGTGCGACGATCCGTTGGCGGCACTGGAACGCGTGGGCAAGATGCCCCTGCCCCCGTATATGAAGCGCGATGAAGAACTGGACGATCGCGAACGCTATCAGACTGTTTATTCACGTCCAGTCGGTTCAATGGCGGCGCCAACCGCCGGGTTGCACTTTACGCCTGAAATGCTGACACAAATTCGCGCACGCGGTGCAAGAATCGTCTATGTCACATTACATGTCGGGGCAGGAACATGGATGCCGGTCAAAACCGAAGATATTTCTGAGCATAAAATGCACAGCGAATGGGGGTGCATCACACCCGATCAGGCACGAACAATTAACAAGGCAAAGCGCGTTATCGCGGTCGGCACAACATCATTGCGACTGTTGGAAAGCGCAGGACGCATATGCAGAGACCCCGAAAAGCGCGTCGCGCCATTCTGTGCAACAACCGATATATTTATCACACCAGGATACAAATTCCGCGCAGCCGATGTGTTGCTGACAAACTTTCATTTACCAAAATCAACACTGTTTATGTTGGTATCGGCATTTTCAGGACTGGAAAATATGCGCAACGCATACAGTCACGCAGTCGCTGAAAAATATCGCTTTTTCAGTTATGGTGATTGCTGTTTGTTGTTTCGGAACGATGACTAGTCCCCATTTTGGGCGCGCGGATGCGCGTGGGCATAAATCTCGTTTATTTCGGACATATTAACACGGGTGTATAGTTGCGTCGTGGACAGCGATGCATGCCCCAATAATTCTTGCAAGGAACGCAAATCTGCGCCATCAGATAGTAATGCCGTCGCAAAAGTGTGTCGCAGCGCATGCGGGGTGACATAATCAGGCAATTGCAGATACAGGCGCAGATGTTCTATGACCTTTTGTGCCATTCGTGGCGACATCGCCAGGCCGCGCACACTGCGAAACAATGGACGGGTGTCATCGGCGCCATACGGATTCATACGCACATACTGTTCAATCGCATCCCACACAACCGGCAAGACCGGAACAATTCGTTCCTTGGCCCCCTTGCCCAAAATGCGCAAAACCTGGGGACGCCCCGCCACATCGGCATTGGTCAGGGATAATGCCTCGGACACGCGCAGACCACACCCAAACAGCAACAGTACCAACGCCCAATCGCGTGCCGCAATCCATGGGTCGTGCATATCAATCGCCGTAATCGCATCGTGCATATTTTCAACTGAACTGGGGTCAATGGCCTTGGACAATTTGCGCGGCACACGCGGGGACGAAATCAGTGTAATCGCATCGTTCTGTATATCATGATGCTGGGCCAAATACTTATAAAACCCGCGCAATGACGACAATGCGCGCGCCGTTGATTTATGTGACAAATCGCGACGCTGGCGATCCGCCAACCAACCACGAAAGCACAATGTATCCACACGCCCCAGGTCAGATAAAAACGGTGGCGTGTCATTGTATCGCTGAAAAAAAGACAAAAAATCTAAAATATCGTTTTGGTACGCGGTTGCGGTATGGGGCGAATAATTTTTCACCCCGGTTAAATAATCGATAAATTCCACAACAGTTTGTTCCATTTATTTATCCCAACATCGCACGCTTTACACGCGACAATGTATCGGCAGCAACAACACTGGCACGCGCCGCACCGGCCGCCAATATTGCATCAATTTCCGACGGATTTGCCATCAACCGTTCATACTCACTGCGCGCAGCAGACAATACAGAATTGATTTTTTCAAACAATATTGTCTTGGCCGTGCCATAGCCCATGCCACCCGCACGGAACATTTCGGCAAATTCAGCAATTTCTGAATCCGATGCAAAGTGACGATACAACTGAAAGATTGTTGATTCATCGGGGTCTTTGGATTCATCGGGGGTTTTAGAATCAGTGATAATACGCATAATTTTCTTTTTTAGCGCATTTTCCGGCAAGAATATTTCAATGGTGTTATCGTACGATTTGCTCATCTTGCGTCCATCAAGCCCAGGTATCAGGCCACTATCCCGGCCAATGACGGGTTCCGGCATCTTGAATGTTTCACCATAGGTGTTATTAAAATATCCCGCAATATCACGCGCGAATTCAACATGCTGTTTCTGATCCGCACCCACTGGCACAATGTCAGATTTATACAGCAAAATGTCCGCCGCCATTAAAATCGGATATGTGTATAGCCCCATGTTGATACCCGCATCAATATCCGCACCAGACGCAATGTTTTTGTCCATCGCCGCCTTGTACGAATGCGCACGGTTCATCAGACCCTTTGGCGTGACATTATTCAACAATGTCGCCAATTGATAAATTTCAATAATATCAGATTGACGGAACAATACAGCATTGTCCAGATTCAGCCCCATCGCAATCAGGGATGCCGCCAATTCATATGTATGCTGGCGTATCAATTTGGGGTCATGGATCGTGTTCAGCGCATGCAAATCTGCAATAAACATAAATGTTTTATGCGAATGCGACAGGTCAACCAATGGCTTTAACGCGCCAACATAGTTTCCAAAATGTGGCGTTCCGGTTGGTTTGATACCTGTTAATACGATTTTGTCAGACATAGTAAATTACCTTTTCTTGTTATATTAATTGTACTGATTTTGTTAATAAAATGAAAGTGTAAAAAAGACTTAGGCGGCAATGCGCCAGCATTTTGCAACAGAAAAGATAACATTTCTTAACATCATGCCTAATATTATAGTGCAGATTCGCCCAGATTCAATAATTTATTTTTATTTAGCGTATAATTGTGATATAATACCAGGTATGAAAAAGTTAATTTTACCTTTGATGGTTGTTTGTGCTGGACTGGCGGCGTGCACTACTGGTTCTGATACTGCAATCGAATATGAACCTGCCACGCCGGAATGCGTTGGTGCCAATTGTTCAATTGTAAAGTATTCATCACCAAACGGAAATGATTTGGTGCTGGAAACGGATCGCCATATCATTCAGATAGAGGCCCAGGGAAACACACCCTATTCTTACTATGTCTGGACAGGCGATAAAACAGAGGTCCAGGATCCGGATTTGATTGTCGAAGATGGCAACGCAATGATATTGGTCGAAGAATAAAGATAAAAAAGCCGAACAAAAGTTCGGTTTTTTTATTGCCTTTTCAATGCACCGTTCAAAAATTCCAGTATATCGCGATGCACTTCGTCGTGTGCGGTACCTTGCAGTAATTCATGCTGGGCACCAGGATAAATAATCAGCGTCAGGTTTTCAATATTGTCGCCCCCGTACGCACGATACAAAGACATTGCCAATCGCCCATTTAATGTGATACTATCGCGACCACCACTGATTATCAACAGTGGCATTTCAGGACACGCAGAATAATTTATCTGCATCAGGTTCTTGAATAAAGAATAATAAAAGCCATAGGTAAAACACTTGCCCTGTAACGGTGAAAAGAAATCAATAAAACGCGCACACGCATTATTACCCCAAATACTTTTGCCCAGCCACGCCGTCGTCAGACCAGACCACAAAAACGCATGCGAATACCGACCTGTACTGGCCATGCAAACACCCGCGGCGCACAGATTTGTGCGCTCCATCAGACTTTGGGTAATAAAACTGCCATAACCATAACCGAATAAAAATACAGGGGCGTTAAATTCGGCCTTTAAGCGATGCAATATGGCCAATTCATCCGCAACAATCGCAGAATAGATGTCATCAGATGTGTTGTGCGGGCGATGCGACGATACAAAAACAACAAAACCATTCCGGTTCAAAAATCGCGCAAACCGATTGTACTGCGCAATATCATCATCGGTGCCGCTGATAATCTGAACCACGCCACGCACGGATTGAACCCGGTTCCACAAAATGCATTTCAGTCGCGTGCCATCAGGCGTGATAAAACATTCATTTTTCATTGGCAGTTTTCCCTTTACGCGACCCATGATATAATTTTATAACCAGTATTATAATAGGCGAAAAATCCCCACAAAATACTGCGTTTTTATCTGTTGACTTTGTTCGCGCAATTTTACTAACATACAATTATACGAGAGGGGCCCCATGACGCGTCATTTTCATTTGAATCTTAATATAATGGCACTGTTTACCGCATTGTTGGCGGCGGGGATTATCTTGTTTAATCGCGAATTTATGCAGATTGCGACATCTAATATTTGGTTGAATGGTGTTATTATTGGGACAACAATCTTTGGCATCGGGGTGTGTTTCGTGGAAATGTTTCGATTGTTGCCGGAATATAAATGGCTGCACCAGTATACAACGGGCCGTCGCCGCAAACTGGATTTGCCGCCACGCCTGTTGCGCCCAGTGGCACAAATGCTGCACAGCAGACCAAAACAAATTTCAGCCAGTACCCTGAACGGGTTCTTGGATATAATCATGGTGCGGTTCGAAGATTCACGGGAATCTGTTCGATATGTGACAAATACATTGATATTCCTGGGGTTGCTGGGGACATTTTGGGGACTGATTCTGACGGTTGGCGGATTCGCAGAACTGATTGGCAACCTGAATTTCAGCGATGAATCCGTGCTGTTAAACATGCAGGCAGGATTGGGCAAACCACTGGCGGGGATGGCAACCGCTTTTACCAGTTCACTGTTGGGATTGGCGGGCAGTTTGGCGGTCGGGTTCCTGGGGTTACAGGTGCAATTGGCACAAAATGCAATCTTTCACGAACTGGAAGATTATTTGTCCGAACACACGCGACCGGCGGTGGTGTCAGAAGATTGTTGCACGACTGTTTTGCCACAAATCAATTTGGCAACGCGGGAACTGACAAAAAGCGTAAAAAAATTAGAACAAAGTTTTTCGGAACTGTAATTATTTGAACGAGAGAGAGAAAAGAAATGATGAATGTTCGTTTTCGTAATCAAACAAATGGTTGGCCAGGGTTCGTAGATTTGTTTTCGAACCTGGTTATCATACTGATTTTCTTGTTGATTATGTTTGTGTTCTTGTGGACAACAACCAGCATATTTAATCGACAATCTGGTGCCAAGGCCGTTGCAGAACTGAAACAGGCCAACGCAGAACAGGCCCAAACCATTGAACAAATGACAATGGACGAACAGGAAGCAAAACGCCTGTTGATACTGGCACGGAATGAATTGGTGTCGCTGGAACAGAGTAATACGGAACTGACCAACGAATTAACGGAAATGGATTTAAGTGTTGATGACCTGATGACGGCATACGAAAACAAGGTTGCTGAATTACAGGCGCAAAATGATGAATTCCTGTTGATGGTCGAAGATTTGACCCAGCAATTGAATCAAGCAACACTGGACAAAGAAAAAACCGCAGAACTGGAACAGGAACGCAAAAAACTGCAAGACGAAATGACACAACAGCGCGCAGATTTAATTGCGCAACTAGAAAAATTACAGAATGCGCTGGATGCTGCCGAAGAAAAATCAGCACAACAAGAAATCCAGTATGTCGAAATGTCAACGCGCCTGAACAAAGCGTTGGCGGACAAGGTCGCTGAATTAAAAGATGTTGCACAGTATCAGTCTGCGTTCTATAAAGCGGTGAAAAACGCTGTGGGCGACCGCACCAGCATTCAGCCCGACGGCGACCGCTTTATCGTATCCAGCGACATTTTATTCAGCAGTGGTGCATATAAATTGACACCAGAGGGCAAAAACCAATTGCGTTTGATTGCCAATGTAATCAAAGATATGGAAAATAAAATTCCAACCGATATTGACTGGATTATTCGTGTTGATGGGCACACTGATAAAAAGGGCGTTATTGCTGGGACACACGGATATAAGAACAACACCGAACTGTCGCTGTTGCGCGCAACGGCAGTGGCGGATGAACTGGCGCGTGCTGGCGTTTCAAAACGCCGTCTGGTCCCCAGTGGGTTTGGCGATATGCACCCGGTTGAATTGGGTGACAGCAAGGAAGCCCTGCAACAGAATCGCCGTATCGAATTACAATTAACCAACAGATAACAACAAAACGCCCATTTGGGCGTTTTTATTTCTGTCAAAAAAATCCCGCGATTGCGGGATTGTTATTTTATTCGGCCAGTGTACCAACCGACATTGTGATACGACGAATACCACTGCTGATTGATTTTTCTTTGTTAACCTTGGCCTTTAAGATTTCGCCCGTGTGATAGATATGCGTACCACCACACAGTTCACATGAAACATCGCCCGCGGTAATAACTTTTACCGTGTCACCATATTTTTCACCGAACAGTGCCATTGCGCCCTTGGCCTTGGCGGCATCCAGTGTCATTTCGGCGTGTTCCACCGGCATATCGGCGGCAATCCATTTATTAACCAAGTCTTCGACAGCCTGTTTTTCTTCGGCGGTCATTGCACGACCAAAACTGAAGTCAAAGCGAACAGAATCAGGTGAAACCTTGGACCCACGCTGGGCAACATCATCATTTAACACCTGTTGCAGGGCCGCCTGTAGTAGGTGTGTGGCGGTGTGTGCACGCGCAGTTTGCTGGCGCGTGTTCGCGTTGATTACCGGCGTGACAATGTCACCAACAGAAATATCTGTGGTCAATGTACCCTTGTGTATAACAATGTTATCAACACGCCCTGCTTCGGACACTGTCATTACGGTCGCGCCGTCGCGACGCAGTTCACCACTGTCGCCAACCTGGCCCCCCTGGGTGCCATAGAAGACGGTTTTATCCAACGCGATTTCAACATCATCGCCCGCATTGGCCGCATCAACAAATTCACCCGCGCGCAGAATTGACAGTACTGTGGACTGCATGTCTGTGGTTGGGTTGTATTTTGCAGTGTCGTCTGTGGCCGGCAACTGTTCCTGGGATTCCCAGAATATACGCGTACCCTTGGTATTTGCGCGGCTGCGTTCTTTTTGCTGGGCCATTGCGTGTTCAAATCCAGCGACATCAACTTCAATATTTCTGTCGCGCAGAATCATTTGTGTTAAATCCAATGGGAAACCATAGGTATCAAACAACTTAAACGCAACATCACCCGGCAAAACACTGTTATTCAGGTTTGGAATCTCGTTTTCCAGCAACTTCATACCATTTTGCAGCATGTCTGCGAATGCGTTTTCTTCGTTTTGAATAATTTCAACCACGCGCTTTTCTTCGCGGGCCAATTCAGGATATGCGTCACCCATTTCTGTAATCAGTGCTGGGTACAGTTTTGACAACAACGCACCACGATGACCCAAGATTTGACCATGACGCATCGCACGGCGCAAGATACGACGAATTACATAACCACGATCTGTGTTGGAT
>JAZTWE010000041.1:0-10038 GCA_045635705.1 Candidatus Enterousia sp. | reverse complement strand
TGTCATTCCGTGGCTTGACCACGGAATCCAGGTGAAAGCAAATAAAAAGGAATAATAACCTGGGTCCCGGTGTCAAGCACCGGGATGACAGAATTTTTTGTAAAAATTCTGTTTATAAATACCACACTAAACTTTTATTTATATAAGTAATTATGTACATGTCCCACGAAGCATTTTGCAAAGTGGGATTCCACATTTGAACTTTGAACATTGCACTTTGAACTTTTATTAGTCCCTATTCCTGCCTGCGCAGGAATGACAATAATACTTGCCACAACTGAACTCTGAATAAAAAATCCCGCAATTGCGGGATTTTTTATTCCATGTTTGCCAATTGTTCCAACTGGTCTGCCGCAATCAAGGCTTCTATCATTTCATCCAAACCGGCACCACCCGCCAAGATATCATCCAACTTATACAAGGTCAATTTAATACGATGATCGGTCACACGCTGTTCCGGAAAATTATAGGTACGAATCTTTTCACTGCGGTCGCCCGACCCAACCATTGTTTTACGCGACGCATCACGGGCATTTGCCTGTTCCATACGCTGCTTTTCATACAACTTTGATCGCAGCACCGACATCGCCGAAATCTTGTTCTGCAACTGACTGCGTTCATTTTGACATGTCACAACAATCCCGGTTGGAAAGTGCGTAATACGAATTGCACTATCGGTTTTATTAACATGCTGACCACCTGCCCCAGATGCGCGGAAAATATCAATACGAATGTCCTTGTCTTCGATAACGACATCGATATCCTTGGCCTCTGGCATAACGGCGACTGATGCCGCACTGGTATGAATACGACCACCTGCTTCGGTTTCTGGAACGCGTTGCACGCGATGAATTCCCGATTCAAATTTCATACGACCGTACGCGCCCGCACCATCAATTTTGAACACAATTTCCTTGTACCCACGCAGGGATGTTGCATTTTCTTCGATAACTTCTACCTGCCACCCCTGGCGCAAGGCATACGATTTATATTGATTGTATAAATCCCCCGCAAACAGCGCAGATTCTTCGCCACCGACACCCGCGCGAATTTCCATAATCACACTGTTATCGTCGGCATCGTCGCGCGGCAACAGTGCGATTTGCAGACTTTTTTCAATATCCGGCAACCGATGATTCAGTTCATGCAACTGATCATTTGCAATTTCGCGCAATTCTGCATCATTCAGCATTTCACGCGCATCTGCGATACCCTGCACCGTTTGGAAATAATCCGCAATCATCGGCAAAATTGCGCTAAGCCGCGAATATTCTTTGGACAGTTTGGTCAGTTCATCGCCCGACACCGTCCCTGAGTTCATTTGCGCCTCTATTTCGGTTGCACGCGCCTGAATATCTTTTAACTTTTGTTCAACAATCATTTCTTACACCGTTTTCAGTAATTTTATTGCCGCTGCAATATCCATTTCTTGTTGCTGACCTGTGGCCATATTTTTTACCGCTAAAACTTGATTTTTCGCTTCAGTTTCGCCGATTATTATACTGTATTTAGTTTTTATTTTGTCTGCGTATTCAATTTGGTTTTTGAACTTTTTATCCGCATCTAAATATGCCACAGTCGCCACCCCGGCATCACGCAGCGCATTTACCACCGACACCGCATAGGCAACATTTTCATTCCCCATAATCAGTACAGTTACATCAATCGGATTTTCAAATCGCGATAAATCAATTTGTCCCGATTCCATCATCGCAACAAATATACGCGAAAAACCAATTGCCGCACCCACACCAATAATTTTTGTTTTACTAAACTTTTCCGCCAGGTCTGCATATCGCCCACCACCGGCCGCCGTACCCAGTTCAGGATGATTGATTAACTTAAATTCAAAAACCAATCCTGTATAGTACGCCAATCCGCGCGCAATCGACAAGTCGATTTCGGCATTTTCCACACCAAAATCAGCCAGTGTTTTTACAAAGTTTTTCAGTTCAAAAATCGCCAAATCCAACTTTTCAGATTTGTTTAAGAACCGTTCATAACCATCGGAAAAGACAGATTTAATTTCATTTTCTTTTTTATCGTCACCCAATGTATCACGCAACCCTTCAGCAAAGTCCGCATCGCCCATTTTGTCCTTTTTATCAATCAGGACAAAGACATCTTTTTTCTGCGCATCATTCATTTCCAAAAAGTCAAACAGCGCATCCCAAAATGGACGACTGCCGATTTGAACTTTGTTTGGCCCGATGAATTCAGACACCGAATTCAATGTACGCTGAATCACAGAAATAATTTCTGCATCATAATTCGTGGACAATGAATTAATACCCATAATATCCATGTCCATCTGGTAAAATTCACGATAGCGGCCGCGTTGCGCGCGTTCCCCGCGATAGCGCTTTGAAAATTGGCTGGCACGAAATGGAAATGTTAAATTATTCAGATGCCCTGCAACATAGCGTGACAATCCAACCGTCCCGTCATATCGCAACCCCATCTTTGTATCACCCTTTTGAAACAAGAACATTTGCGTTTCAATTTCGTCCCAGTTATCTTTGTCTGTCAAAACCTCGGCCCGTTCGATTGCCGGCAAATCCAGGTTTGAAAACCCCGCCACGCGTAACACATTCAGCATACGCGCTGCACATTCATCAAAACACCGCTGTTGCGCCGGCAACAGTTCTATAAATCCAGACAATGGTTTTGTTGGTTTCAGTTCCATCTTTTTATTCCTATTGTTTATATACAGAAAACCAAATGCATTTTATGCACAATTATATCATACAAAAAGACAATATGCTAATATTCGCCCACACGGGCGTGATGAAAAACAGCAAAGATAATATTTTTATCTGTCATGCATATAATCATAGGGCAAAAATTACAAATTTCAAGCAATTTCAAACAAAGGGGAAAGACGCGGGCCTGCCTGTAAAAACGCTGAAAGAAAAGCTTCTTGTTAAAGCGTTCAAAACAACAGATTTTTGTCTCTCCCCCTGTTTTGTAATCAGCGTTATTTTCATCTGATTACACAACAATAATGCCACATTTCGCCCCACCCCGCCACAGGTACATTTTCACAATAACAATCAAGCAAAACAAACACCTAAAAACAATAGGTTATATGACAAAAACAACGCCGAATCCAAAGGGACAGTTTTTTTCGACATAAAATCCGATTGACAAAGGGTTAAAAAACTGGGTAAAATGGTGGTGAAATTTAGCCGAATCCAAAGGTCCCTTTGGATTCGGCATACAGGGGGAAAATTATGAAAAATATACTTTATTTTGCGGTTCTTGTTTTTGTTATTGCAGGACATCCTGTTGCAAGTTGGGCCGGCCCTTGCCAGGCCCTGACAGGCAATAGCCCAGGAAGCGTTTGCACCAAAACAAATATGAGTGGTGTCAATTATGACCCTGTTTGTCGCCAGGATGCCACCGCCTATGAAACGTGTTATTTGCGTGATTGTTATGGATATTGCTCTTGCGAGCCAGCCAGTAATATAGGAGATTTTGATTGCTGTGCATGGACGGCAGAAATGGAGCTGTCGTCATACAGATTGTCTTTATATGGCACCGACAAAGTGGCTGTTTATAAATACCCTGATAATACCGGGAAATATACATGCAACGCGGAATTGATTGGATATAAATGTCTTGGCGGATATTACGGGGCATCTGCATCGTCGGCCAGCGGGGTTAGCTGTAAACATTGTTCAACATTGTTGACAGATAACGATGATGCAATGAACGTAACATCGTATGGACCAACAGCAGATGACTATGACTCAGGTTGGTGGTCATGGGAAGACATTGCCACCGAAGAAGCAACAGATTGTTTTGCGGACGCATTGTCGTTAATTGAATCTAAAGCAGGCACATATTACTTCACGACGGAATGTCATTATAAAAAGTAAAAAGCCGAATGGCGTTTTTTGAATAGTGTCCTGTGGCGATGTTGGCTGTTTTATACAATCATATAATCTATGAGAATTGTCATCGTTAATGATAAAATGCAATCAGGATATTCGTACCAGTGCGTTGCGCGGATTGGTATGGACTTTGCATCGGATTTTTGTCCTGAACTGACCCCGATGGATATGTTGCGACTGGGGGTATTTGAAGGACATTATTTGAATGACTGTCGCGCCGAATTCCCGCCCCAGTGGTTTGAAAATGCTCGGCTGGCAATCGAAGTGCCAGATGAAAAGCGCAATTGTTTTGGTGTAAAATCGCGATTGTCGTTGGGGGAATGGCGGCGCCGTCAGTGGATTTTTGGCCCCGATGTTCGTGGGTGGTTTCAATGGTATTGCCGCTATTATATGGGGCGACGATTGCCAGAAATTGATGCAATTCAAATTCGTCGTTGGCGCGCGTTTCGGCGTCACCAGGCCCAGGTGCTGAAAAACTGCATGGAAAACGATATTCTATGTCGGCCGCGCCAACGCCAGGCGTTATTACAGTGGGCATATAACCCATTTATATAAAAACAAAAAAGCCCGCCGAATGGCGGTTTTTTATTATCTTAACCCCTTGGCGCGACAGCATGCGGATGCGGCAGCTTTCCAGTCAGAATACTTCTTGTCAGGGGTGCGTAAATCCTGCCACGGTTGCCAACCGTTACAACGGCGCGCAGTACCCGTGCCACTACATTTTGCATAGCGGCGCAATGAACATGTTTGGTTTGAAACCTTGCCAGTGTCGGTTGTGCACTTTACAACGATGTTTTGATTTTTTGCATCGTTTTTACCCAATTCCTTAGATGACATAACCTGGTAGGCAGATGCAGTACAAATGGTTGTCAGAATAATCAATGCGGACATAAATAATTTTTTCATTGGTGTCCCCCGTTCCTTGGTTTCTTTGATTTTATTATATTGGCTTTTGCGTTGAAAAACAACGGGATTTTTATCGCACCGATGTCGTCCACGGCGCGTCGTTCATAACCAAGTAATATATTTGCGCGTTGTCAGTGCCAGGATTGCGCAAGACGGGCCGCACAACATAGATATCGACATTGCATGGTTTGTCTGTGTCGTCTTGTAATTCTGATAAATCCTGGTGAAATTTAGCGGCAAAATCCATGGCCTGTAAAAATGCGGCATCGTCGTCGGCACTGCTGGTTGAATCACCCGCCCACAGCAACCACATACCGTGATTGATAACATTTTCCTGACCCGATAAATCATCCGCAGACAACAGCAGCAATGGTGCAAAGTCAACGCCACTGGTATATTCGCCGGTACTGGTTTCGGTCCAGTCATAGGTTCCACCGATAAATTTTATCGCACCGTATAACAGACCGCCTGTTGCCTCTATCTTGCCCAACAGACCGATGTTTTGCATCGTAGAATGAAACAGCCAGTCGCGAATTTTCCCAGACTGCATACTGGTGCGGGCGATTTTTGCCCCGCGCGATATTTGTTTGTTGCCGGTCATTGCAGCCTTGAAACTGCGGGCGGCACGGGCGATTACATTGCCTGTTTGTGGGCGGCGTATTGCGCGCCAGTTGCGCCGCCATTTGTTTATTTCGGCAAAACTGTCCGTTGCAGTTTTGTATTTTTTTACATCGTCGGTTTTTTCCAATGATTTTACCGTGTCGGTCAGTGCGCTGATTTCAGATGTATTGCTGGCAATCGTCTGTTCCAATGATTGAACAGTGCTGCGTAAATTAGCCAGTTCATCGGCATTATCAACGGGACTTTTTTCCAGTGTTCGTATTGTTTTGCGAATGTCGTCCAGTTTTGTTGTCGCACTTTTTACATCGTCGGTTAATTTCGCAATATTGTTTGTCGTCTTGATATAATTTGCAACATCAGTGGTTGCAGATAACGCGCGAATTGAATCCTTTAATCCGTCCAGGGTGCGTACAGCGCGCGTGGCCTTGGTTGCGCCAGCGATAACCGCCCCACCCCCAGCGGTTGCAACAGTGATTACAACATCTAAACCAATTTCCAAATATGATATCCATTGCAGGTTTACATCGCCCGCAACATAGTAATCATTTGTGTCGCGTTCCCCGGTCGTGTCCATCAGGCCAACTGTTTGGGTTGTCGCGCGATTGATTGCATTGTTGTCGCGACTAAGTGCACTTTTGCTGGTGCATGTGGTGCCGGCTGGGTACAGGGCGTCAATATTGTCCCGAATGTAATCCAGTGAAATTGTATTGTTTTTATCGGGGCCAACAAATTCGTCCAACGCACCCGATTCAACAACCATGATTGCATACCATGCCGGATCAGTGTTTGTCCATATTGCGGTATCGCCCGTGGCACCGATTCGCGGATTTGGTTCGGCCAGGCTGGACACATCGCGTTTGTTTGCCATTAAAATGCGTTGCTTCAAAATTTTTGGCTGGGTTTCATAGTTGATTTCAACCACACGCCCACCAGGAAAAACATATTTTACTGGTGAAAATTTTATTGCATCAGTGTCGGATGCATCACGTATTTCCGGGCATTCCAAAACCTGACCCAGGACAGATTTGTCACTGAATACCGTGCAAATCCATTGTTGAATTATATCTTCGGAATCGGATTCGGAAACAGTGTTTGCGGTATTGTATAGCGCATTTGCAAATACGGCCGATGCGCATGGTGTGTCAGCAAAAGCCATCCCTGAATAACAGGTAATTGTAAATGCAGAAAGTATTCTGACCCAAGGTTTCATTATTTAATGTTGTATGGTCCACCGATAACCATTACCTGTTGAATATCTTGGATTTCCCCAGGAATCAACGATATTGCACCCGCAGTGGCAGATAAAACCCCAGCCACAACCCAGCCCCAGCCAGGCACACTTGATGCAGCACCAGCCACTTTTCCTAATACGGCGACTGCGGCAAGTTTTGTGCTGGCAGCAGATAAAATTGCACCAACCCCGGCCACACCGCCACCAATGGATGCACCAATACCCCAACCATTTTTGTTTGTTTCGGTTTTTTGAACATCTAATGCAACCGTATAAACAGCCAACCCTTGGTTACTGCAATACGAATTTTTTAGTGCTTCGGCAAACTGTTGTGATGCGGCCAGTGCGCTTTGTATATTTGAAAATGCGACAATTTGTTCGGATGTCGATTTCGTTTTATCCATCAATACCAGGCCTGGGAACGCGCGACGATTATTGCCCTCTTCGAAATCAAGAAAGAATTCATTGTCGGCACCGCCGTATTGGCTGAACACACGCTGGCCGGCAACATTGACCGATGCCTTGTTATTCAGGTTGTCCCAAATAACATGGTCGGAACATTCCTTGGACCAATATAGTTGCGGAACATCAGACAGTTGGATTACATCGCCCGCCTGTAATGTGCGTTTGTTATAAACCATTACGCCTGTGCGAATTTCCAAGAATTCAAATACATCAGCGGTGTTGAATACAAACGCGTATAATTGATTATTCATACGAAATGATATCTTGCCCGATGGTACGGCCGCGATTTCCGCCAAATCTTGGTTGCAGTTTGCGAATATGCTACCCGCTAATAGCGTAAATATTTCGTTGCGTTTGCGTTTTACCGTTGTTGCATCCAATGTTGTGACACCCGGAAAAATCGTATCAGATAAAACCTGGGCAAATTCGGGCTGGCGCGAAATTTTTGCCATGCAATCAGACATCATATCTGCATGCGCAGCGGATGCAAATAATGCAAATGCGAAAATTGAAAAAAGACAGTTATATAATTTCTTCATTTTATAGATAAAACACGATTGCCCCGTCAGAATCCGTATCCTGGGCGACATCGGGGGATTGGGTTGGTGTTGTGCTGGCGACCGTGGTGTTTTTACACTTCGGATCGTTTGGATTCTTTTTGCAATAATCTGAATACAGAACCGACGCATTTGTATTTCTGCGTTCGCGATATGTTTTTTCCGATTCGATTTTCAGGGATTTGTAAACAGTGGCGTCCTTGTATGGCGCATAACCTGCGGATTCATTTTCAAGCCGTTCTGAAAAAGACAAATCCGCATATGTTGTTGGAAAGGCCGCACGCATAACGGATTCGCCACCTGCCCCATTCATGGATTGCAAATCGCGCAGTTCTTGTTTACGGGCATCCTCTTCTTTTTTCCATTCGGCGCGAGTGTCGGCGTATGGATTTGCAATTTGAAAATCATTATCTGCGCCATTGTTTGGTGCGGTTGCACCCGGAAACGACACAACGCCCGTTGGGGCGGCATTGCCATATTTTTCAACATAGTCATAAAAAGCACTGTCGATAAAACCAGCACACGATGTTGCATAATTGTGACCCGGCAAACGCGACAGTTGCAGCATTATGCTGGGACGAACATCACTAAGTTGCAGGCCAATGCAATTATTGCGGCGCGCACATTCGGTAGTAATCAGACTGGACACCGTACGCTGACAATCACCGGCATTCATATCCGCGCCATCAACATAAATGGCCTGGGGAAATTTTTGGTTATACGGACTGTTTGGTGACCAAAATGGATTAGATGAATAGTTCTGTACATTTTGAATTTGTCCGTATTGGGAAAATGGCTGAATCCGGGCGTTTGCGCACAATGGCGCAATACAAAGAATAAATAAAAATCCGAATTTAACCCTCATTCTAAATCCCCTCTATTAAACATATTTTATCAAAAAAACACTGATAATTAAAGACAAAATTGCGCCGATAAAAAAGAACGGTGCAAATGGTATAAAACGCTGGCGATTGACGCGCCCCCACAGCGCGCCAAATATGCACGCAAAAATTAAACTGATTGCCAGGCCACCCGTACTCAGCCACCAACCACCAACCCCCAATAATTTTATATCGCCCATCCCAATTGGTGGGGTGCTTGTGGATTTATTTTGACGATGCTGATAACGGTCAAATGCCAGTCCAATAATTGCGGACAGAAAATACCCAAATGTCGCACCAATTGCGGCCTGGGCCGGGGTGACCGGATACGGACAGAAAATAACGACCAACAATCCAATCAGCAACAACGGAAACAGGTATGCATCAGGGATTATTCGACGACGAAAATCAGCCACCGAAATCTTCCATGCGCACCACAGCGCCCCCAGTATCAACACCGCAAAAAATATATTAAAAATCATATTTTTCCCCCTTGCCTTTCGAATCGGATGTATGCTACACTTATGTTATAATATAGTTAGTATAACAAGGATTTGGTAATATGAGCAAGGGTTGGGATAACGCAACATTAAAAAAATTAAAGGCATTGACCGGCAAGGGACTGTCAACATCTGAAATTGGTAAGCGGTTGGGTATGTCCAAAAATGCCATTGTTGGAAAACTGAACCGTTTGGGCTGGAATGCCAAGGCGGGCGGCGCCCAGGCGACCGATAACAAGGATGATAAAAAAGCGGCTGTTGCACCCAAGAAAACCGCAGTCAAAAAAGTTGTGGAAAAAGTAAAGGCCGTGGCAAAGAAGCCCACGGCAAAAGTTGCGGCACCTAAAAAAGCAGTCGCACCAAAGGCGGAAAAGAAATCAGCGGAAAAACCAGCAACAAAAAAAGCACCAGCCACCAAGGAAGTAAAGCCTAAGGCAACAGAGCCAAAGGAAACAAAAGCAAACGCCAAGACATTGGCAATGCATCAGCGTATCGTTCAGCATTCGCTGGAAATGGCAAATCTTAAACCAAATCAGTGCCGTTGGCCAATTGGCGATCCGGATTCTGAACATTTTCATTTTTGTGGTGAAACAGTGTTCGTGGGCAAGCCATATTGCTATGAACACTGTAAACAGGCGTATCAGTTTACACCACCAAAGAAAAAATAAAGTGCATCAAGGGGAATTGCAATGCCAACAGAGAGAGAGAATTTTTACCAACCATTGATCGCGCGTGATTATGATATCGCGTCATATAACTTTCGTGCCTATTATGACGCGGATGACAAGTTGGTCTTTGTCTTGGATTTTTCTGTTAATGAAAATCAGCCGAATGTTTTGTTGGTTATAAATCCTGATGGCAATCGCAAATGGGATGATATACTGGCCAATGATTATGGTTTGGATTTGGAAACCGTTCGCCCAAAGAAAGATAATAAATATCAAAAACTGGATGTTGAATATACGGGCCTGCGTGAATATG
>JAZTWE010000040.1:0-4902 GCA_045635705.1 Candidatus Enterousia sp. | reverse complement strand
ATGTGTTGTCGCCAGCATAAAATTCGATGGAATAAACGCAGTCCAAACTGCGTTCATCAAACATTGCGCCCATGCGTTTGCAGGCCTGGGCCATTTTATCGCGCAGTTCATACAGACGCTTTTCGTCTGTTTGAATTTGTTTTTCGGCATCCTGGCGCAGGGTGGCAAATACATTGCCCGTGCGTGCGGCCAGGCCATTGTCTTGTTGTGTGCAATTCTTGGCAATTGATGCGCATTTGGTAATTGCCGCATCGCCCGCAGATTTGCCCAGGCACTTGGAATAATTAGTGCCACATTGTGTGACGATACAATTATTATAGTTATTGCCGCAATCAATGATTGCCTGATAATTAGCCAGGCGGGCGTTCATGTCGCGGTCGGCTTTAATCTCGGCAGAAAATAGGCGGTATTCTGTGCCGCTGCAATCCAGATCGCGACGGCATGCGTCCATCTTGTCGCCCCAAATGGTGTCACCGTCACCGGCGCATTTGGTGTAATTGTTGCCACATTTTGATTTCATGCATGCGCGCAGACCCATGTCGCACGCATTTTGATTTGATGCCAGTGCCGCGCTTTGTTTGCTTTTTAATGTTGTGGTGGCACTTTGCGCGTTCAGTGCGTCGCGTTGGGCACGGATTGTTTCAGCCAGTGTGCTGTCGCCGGTGGAACCGGTGTCCATTTCGTCAAATACAGAATCAAATTGTGATGATTTGTTTTCAATTGTTTCTTCGTATTCTTCGTCCAACACGTCTGTGTCATAGGTGTCGGTATCAAATGCGATTGGTTGTTCGGTGGTTGCCGGCTGGCTTGTTGTGGTCTTGGTCGCGGTTGGGGTGCGTGATACAGCCTGGCGGCGGACAGATGCGGCATTGGCATCAAACGCAAACAGTAATGCAAATGCACTGCACGCTAATAATGAACGGTGAAAGATTTTTTCTGTTTTTGTCATTTCTGTCCCTAATCCAATACGGCGCATGCCAGGTCATAGAATTTACACAACTGGGTTGCCATTGCACGTTCGCCCGCAAACCCGGTGGCGCATTTGTTGTTCATGTTTTTCTGACATACGGTTTCAATGCATTTTTCACGACCCGCGTTGTCGGTGCAGTTCGCGCGCGCGGTGGCCAATTGCTGGTCGCGTGCCGCCTGGTACGATGCGACGATATTTGCCAACAATGTATCGGTATTTTCAATTGCGTTGTTGCGGGCAATTAACATTTCAGAACGAATGTCAGATATATG
Source organism: Candidatus Enterousia sp. (assembly GCA_045635705.1). Classification (GTDB taxonomy): domain Bacteria; phylum Pseudomonadota; class Alphaproteobacteria; order Rs-D84; family Rs-D84; genus Enterousia. The sequence continues at coordinate 3,660 of JAZTWE010000040.1, read as the reverse complement.
TTCGTCACAGCCACTGGCATCAACACCGCATGCGGCAAAGAATTTATTAAAGTCAGCATCCGATTCGCATGCGCTGTAATCAGGACCACATTTGGTTTCTGTAATCAGGCAAGATTGGATTTCGTTGGTGCAGGCGGTTTTACCCTTGGTTTTTGTCGCCGTGGTGGCCAGTGCGCTCATTTGTGCAGAGATGCCTGCCGCCTTGCACGATTGTTCAATCATTTTGTCGTATGTTTCAGAAACATCGTCAGCGGTACAGCCAGCAACCTTTTGAATACATTGTTTTGTTGCCCAGGCATAGCGTTCGCCAGGATCGGCGGGTGCCTTTTTTAATTCCTTGTCCGAAATGTTATATTTGGCAGATGCGCCCAGGGACAGACTTTGCATTGCGCTTTTGGGTGGGGTGCCCGCACTGGCCGTACCACAGTATTGACACCGGGCGGCCGGATTTGATGATACATTTATTGCACATACAGAATCCAAACAGCGTGTCAAATTTGCCCGCGAACATGATGCGGCGTGCGCCACAGGGGTTATAAACGCGCCAATTATTAAAAGCAAAGTGATGTGTTTCATATTCTCTCTATATAATTATATTGAATTATATCAAAAAATATCGGAAAAGGTAAAGAGGAAATAAAAATATTTTTGATTTTAGGGTTGACAAACATTGTTTCTTTGTCTATATTTGTCGTGTCATAAACAAAAAAGGATAAAAAATGGCAACATTTGATAAAAAGACTTTGGCAACAGTTGCGGCATCTATCGTTGCAGCAGCAGGTGTCATTTTTGGTATTTCACAGTGCTCTTCAAAGCAAGATGAACGTGATGACAAGGCAACTGCAGAAGCGGCAGTATTAAATGCCAGTGAACAGTTGAACGCAGCGGCAGCAAAATTGGATAGCCTATTGAATGTAAATCGTGCCCAGGCCGATACAATTGATGTTCAGTCTGATTCAATTGTGGTATTGAATGATTCTATTGTTGCGCTGAATGACAAAATTGCAAAACAAGATAGTGTTATTGTTCAGAAATCAGATTCTTTGGCATTGGTTAAAGACCAGTTGGTAAAATGCCGTAATAGCAAAAAGAAAGCGGCACCAAAACCAGCACAACCAACACAGCCAGCGAAACCGGTTGTAAAAGAACCAGCACCTGTAAAACCAGATACAGTCTATGTTGTTAAGGTTGAACCAGCAAAGCCATGCCCAGAAACAACAATCCCAGGTACGGTTGTAAGACTGGAAAGTTCAAAGAACGGTGGTGATATCCAGGTGACTTCCAAGAACGAAGGTGCAACAATCATCACACTGACAAATTCATCGGAAAACAGCGGTAAAATCATTGTTAACAATGGTGGTACAGTTGTGACAAATACTTATGCTGCAGCGATTGATACACTGGCCCAGGCACAAAAAGTAGCCGCCGGTTATATCAAAACAAAACGCGTTGTTCGTGTAAAATAATTTGTTTTTGTTTCGTTAGATGGTCCGCCGAATTCGGCGGACTTTTTTGCTTTACATAGAATTAAAATCTGTGCTAAGATTTTCTCATACAGAGAGAATTTTATATGAAGTACATTAGAATTTTATTGGTTTCGTTGTTTTTTATGCCATTTGTCGCGCGCGCGGCATCAAATGATTTTATGATGGCGGCACAGTTGCTGGCGGCGGCAAAAAGTGCCGATATTCAGCAGGTGCAAAGCCTGATTAACGCGGGCGCAAATGTTAATTTTGTGGATTCAACGGGACTGTCGATTGTTTGTACGGCATTGATGAACAATGATGTGCGCGCGGCACAGATTTTACAGATGTATGGTGCCGATGCGTCCCAGTGCGACCGTCAGATTAAAAATTATAACAACCGAACCAGGCCCAAGGCCAGTGGGGGACTGTTTAGCGGACTGTCATCCGCCCATACGATTACTTTGGCGGCGGCGGGGGCCGCCGTTGTTGTTGGTGGACTAATGTTATTCACGGATGTTTTTGACCCTGATAACGGGAATGATTCGGGGTCTATATCAACCGGTACACGCCCAGGCGGCAATGGCGACACCAGTGGGGGTGGTGCATCATCGGCCGCATTTACACTGCCATATGGACCGGCGATGGTAAATGCAGCGGCGGAGACCGAAAACTATCAAACAAATTTGAATTTTTATTCCCAGGGAACATATCAAAATATTTTTGCACTGATGAATGCAAGTGCTGATTATCCAAATTATTTGTTGTTAATGCATGGTTATTCGCCATTGGCGCGCGGGTATAATGGTATGCGGACATTGCGCTATCCTGATGGAACACCGTTCCCAAATACTATGTACAAGGATTATAATTTTGGCGCTTTGCAGGTAGAGGGTGGTCGCCCAGTTGGTGTCGCATTGGTGACAGCAAATGGTATCAATGCCGCAAATAAACCCGCTGGTGAATTAACTGCCCAGGTTAATTCACTGGATGATTCGTTAATGCTGTGGACAACGACAAATGGTGATAAATTGTCGTCGGTCAGTGCAAATAATATTTCCAGCAAGTACTATAACAATAAAATTACACTGGGGGCCAGTGAGTCGGTGGTTAATGCAACCACAGCCGAAGATGCGACATTGGTTGATTTGATGGATTTGTCGGGTTTCGGTACAGCGGTTAATAATACCAGTGCAACAGGGTTGGATGATTTGTTGGCCAAGGTTATTGGTGGTAGTGCGTCGGGCTTTTCGGTGAATTCGCCGGACTTTATTGGGTTTGCGCCGTATAGCCAAATGGCGGTGTTTCGTACGGGGGGCGGGACAGGTATGATCGCAGTTGATTCGACATCGTCATCGGGCACCTATACCGTCGCGGACGAGGATGCAGGACTGTCAACAGGTGATACGATTGTTTTGTTTGGAAAAACATTAACTGTCACCAGAACAGGTAATACAATATCGGCAACCGATGGTACAGATACTTATAATGGCTATATCAGTACAGTTGGTACTGATAGTTTGTTGTATATTGCCAGCAGTGCAGGCGGCACTGTTGATCAGGCATATGAAATGATCGGCGGTAATTTGACATTGGTCAGACAATCAGAAACCATTGATTATAAAAACTTTAAGGCATTGCGTCAGGCGTTGGCATTGTCGTCTCAATTCCAAGATTCCAGTATCAATGGTCGTTCCAAGATAGATGTTTTGGCCAATCTGTCTGTTATTGCACCAACATACAGTGGTATGGCCAAAACGATATCAGATATTTTGGGTGGCGATGATGACGATGAAAGTGCGCGCTATTTGTTGGCTGTGAATCAATACTATAATCAAAATGAAACAGATGGCGGCAACGGTACTGATGCATTGCCATCAACGGATGCGGCGTATTTCTTTTCATTGGTGCCGACGTTTAATTCTTTGGTTTTATTCTCGGCTGGGCGTGAAGAAAAAGATGGTTTCTTTGGCGCGCCAAAAGAGGCCACATTTGAAAATTCTGCGCCGCTGGTTTTTGATAACCTGGAAGATTTATTTATGACCATTGTGGCGGTTAGTACAGGTGAAAATACTGCATCTGAAAATGATATCTATGGGTATGAACAGGATGCGGCTTTTCAGTTGTCAACATGGACGGATAATACAACTGGTGCGGAATATCGTTCCCGTATATGCGGTGTGGCCGGAACCGGTGG
>JAZTWE010000039.1:0-2232 GCA_045635705.1 Candidatus Enterousia sp. | reverse complement strand
GAATGACAAAACACTTAATGTGTTTTGTAAACTAAACTTTTATTTATCAAAGTAATGTATTCATTATTTGAACTTTGAACACTAAAAAATCCCCCAATCGGGGGGGGGATTTTTTTTACTGATTCATCGAACTGAAAAAGTCATCATTTGTCTTGGTCAATCGTAATTTATCCAACAAGAATTCCATCGCCTCCAGTGTACCCATTGGGTTAATAATGCGACGCAGCACATACATCTTGGACAATATTTCCTTGCCTACCAACAAGTCTTCTTTACGCGTTCCAGACTTTGTAATATCAATTGCTGGATACACGCGCTTGTCTGACAGTTTTCTATCCAAGATAATTTCGCTGTTCCCAGTTCCCTTAAATTCTTCAAAGATAACTTCGTCCATCTTGGACCCTGTATCAACCAACGCCGTCGCGATAATGGTCAGGCTGCCGCCACCTTCGATATTACGCGCCGCACCAAAGAAACGTTTTGGTCGCTGCAACGCATAGGCATCAACACCACCGGTCAGCACCTTGCCACTGGACGGCACACATGTATTATATGCACGCCCCAAACGGGTAATCGAATCCAGCAAGATAACAACATCCTGGCCGGCTTCGACCAAACGCTTGGCTTTTTCGATAACCATTTCGGCAACCTGTATATGGCGTGCCGCCGGTTCATCAAATGTTGATGAAATAACTTCGCCCTTAACACTGCGTTGCATATCGGTCACTTCTTCGGGTCGTTCATCAATCAACAGAACAATCAGTTTTACATCTGGATAATTCGTCGCGATTGAATGCGCGATATTTTGCAGCATAACCGTCTTACCGGTACGTGGTGGCGCAACAATCAACGAACGCTGCCCCTTGCCCGTTGGTGAAATCAGGTCAATAACACGCGCCGACAGATTGCGTCCCTTGTCTTTGTCATCAGGCACTTCCATTTTCAACTGTTCATCTGGGTACAACGGTGTCATATCATCGAACGAAACACGATGCTTTAATTTTTCAGGACTGTCACCATTAACGCGTTCAATCGTTTCCAACGCGAAATAGCGTTCTGATTCCGCCGCCGGTGCCTGGATTTGTCCTTCGACATAATCCCCGGTCTTTAACCCATACTTTTTAATCAGGTTCGGCGACACATACAAATCATCTGGCCCCGCCAAATAATTAGATTCAGGCGCACGCAAGAAACCGAATCCATCCTGCATACGTTCCAGCACCCCATCACCGATAAGTGTAATCTTTTTATCCGCCGCATAGACACGCATAACTGCAAATCGCAATTGTTGTACATTTAACTGGGACGGATTTTCAATTCCCATATCTTCAGCCATCTTCAGCAGTTGCTGTGGCGACTTTGCCTTTAATTCATTAATATGCATAAAAATTTCCTTTTGTGAGAAATCGGGCACCAAACAACAGCCCTGTTTAGACCTGCGTATTATAAAACAATTTGACAAAAAAGTCAAGTCCACTGTTTTTTTCTTGCAATTTTGGGCAATTCTTGCTCAAATACAAACATATTAAATAATAACTAAAAAGGAAGCGAAAATGGCAGGCAGCATTAACAAAGTAATCCTGGTCGGCAATATCGGCCAAGAACCCCAGGTCCGCACAATGGGCAGTGGTCAAAAAGTCGTCAGTTTTTCATTGGCCACATCAGAACGTTGGCGCGACCGCAACAGCGGCGAACAAAAGGAACAGACCGAATGGCATCGCGTTGTTATCTTTAATCCAAACTTGGTCGAAGTTGCCGAACGCATGTTACAGAAAGGCACTAAATTGTATCTGGAAGGGTCATTAAAAACACGCAAATGGCAAAATCAGCAAGGCGTTGATGTTTATACAACCGAAGTTGTCTTGAATCCATTCGCTGGTCAAATGGTGATTTTATCGGGTGCAAAATCAATGGGCGACGGTGAATTTGGCGGTGGCGCACCGGCACCATCGGCCCCACGCGAAGAAATATCTGTGGCTGAAATCGGCGACGATATTCCATTCTAAAAAATCCCCCGATTGGGGGATTTTTTAGTGTTCAAAGTTCAAATAATGAATACATTACTTTGATAAATAAAAGTTTAGTTCGGTATTTATAAACAGATTTTTTTGTAAAAAAAATCTGTCATCCCGCGGCTTGACCACGGGACCCAGGTCATAAAAACATTATTATTTGTGCGCACTTTGTGCGCATAACCTAGGTTCCGAGAACATTCACCCACAAAATTTCCAA
>JAZTWE010000038.1:0-10672 GCA_045635705.1 Candidatus Enterousia sp. | reverse complement strand
ACTTCGTGGGGGATGAATAAAAATATTGATTCACATATGGTTAACAAGAATACAATCCATGAATAACCGCGTGATTCTGATTTCTTTAATATATATTCTGAAAATTTCATGTTGTCCCCCAAGGTGCTAAAAATTTACTTGATTGTAATTGATTATTTTTTAATTTACAATACTATAAAAGTACAAGGCGTTAATAAATGGCAAAAAGACAATTTAATTCTAATCGTGGACAGCGCGTGGCCAGCAAGGTTCAAACACTGGTCGCGGAAATTCTGCGTGATAATTATGGTGATGATGCGATTGTTTCGGGTGTGTCCCTTGTTGGGGCAGTGGCGCATGGCGGATTGCAATTTGTGCGACTGTATTACTATTCCAGAAATGATGACAGGGCGGCGGTGCAAAAACGTCTGGACGATATAACGCGCAGTGTGCGATTTGAACTGGCCGCGCGTATGGATCAGAAATATGTGCCGGATATTCGTTTTGAATATGATGACACATTGGAACGCGCACAGAGAATTGATGAGTTGCTGAATAATCTGTAAATGAGTCATTTGAAAAACCTGGAAAGGGCGGATTTAGATTTTTTGATAAATGCACTGGGGCAGGATGTCAAACCAGTTAAAAGTATGACCCGTAATTATTACTTTCGGGCGGTCAAATATGCAATATCTGGGATTGATGGCAGTGTCTTGAAGCCGAATCTGAAACAGAAATTTTCAATGCAACAGCGTATGCAGAACAAGGCAGAGCGCACAGGTGTGGCACCAGGACTGTTTATGTCTGATGATGTTTTTGCGTATAATAAATACACTGAATGCTGGGTGGGTGATGCAATTGATAACTTTGGGACAATAACACGGCCTGATTGCCCAGTGGACTTTGCAAAATGGTATGATGTGTATGCGTATAATGGTGGGCATCCGTTCGAAATATATCCGTATATATGCCTGTATGTGCGGAATAATAGTGACGGATTTTATTTGGAATTAACGGACTTTGTTTTTGGGGATGGGCGACCAAGCGAAAAGTTGATAAAAATGTATTTAGCATTGCAGCGCGCAAATGTGTCGGTCGCGTTGTGTGATAGGGATTTATTATTGAAAAAATTGCAGAAATACAACTTGCTAAATCGCTAATACTGGTATATCATTGCCGCATAAACATAGGTGTGGTTTTATGAAGCAGTCTAATATCCGTAATTTCTCTATCGTTGCACATATTGATCATGGTAAATCAACGCTGTCAGACAGGTTGATTGAATTTACAGGTGGTTTGCAGTCAAGGGAAATGAAGGCCCAGGTCTTGGATTCTATGGATATTGAACGCGAACGGGGTATCACAATCAAAGCACAGACAGTGCGCCTGAATTACAAGGCGAAAAATGGCGAAGAATATCAGCTGAATCTGATGGATACGCCGGGGCATGTGGACTTTTCATACGAAGTGTCGCGGTCGTTGGCTGCGTGCGAGGGGGCATTAGTTCTGGTTGATGCAACACAGGGTGTTCAGGCACAAACACTGGCAAATGCTTATTTAGCATTGGATAATGATTTGGAAATGTTGCCTGTATTGAACAAGATTGATTTGCCGTCCAGTGATGTTCAAGGCACGCGTGAACAAATTGCAGATGTTATTGGACTGGATGCGAACGATGCGTTGGCTGTGTCGGGAAAAACCGGTGATGGGGTGCCTGAATTATTGGAAGAAATTGTGACAAAATTGCCACCACCAGACGGGGATGAAAATGCACCAACACGTGCGTTGTTGGTTGATTCATGGTACGATTCTTATTTGGGGGTTGTGATTTTAGTGCGTGTGGTTGATGGTAATTTGTCACGCGGTCAAAAAATAAAATTTATCGCAACAGGCGCAGAATATACAGTCGATAAAATTGGGTACTTTACACCAAAAATGGTTAATGTTGATACATTGCATACCGGGGAAATCGGTTTTATTATCACAGGTATGAAGACAATTCACGACTGTAAGGTTGGTGATACAATATGTGATGCCAAGACAGAAAATCCAATGGCGTTGCCGGGATTTAAGCCGTCGGTACCGGTGGTGTTTTCGTCGTTCTTTCCGGTCGAAGCGGATGATTATCCAACATTTCGTGAAAGCGCGGAAAAGTTAGCCCTAAATGATGCGTCTTTTATGTTCACAGTGGAAAAATCATCAGCGTTGGGTTTTGGATTGCGCTGTGGGTTCTTGGGCCTGCTGCATATGGAAATTATCAGTGAACGATTGGCGCGTGAATTTAATCTGAATCTGATTAACACGGTGCCAAGTGTGCTGTATAAAATTCACCTGCGCAGTGGGGAAGTTATTGACTTGGAAAACCCAGCCGATATGCCGGATTTGACCAAGATTGCATCAATCGAAGAACCATGGGTACGCGCAACGATTATGATGCCGGACAAATATATGGGTGGAATTATGGCGTTGTGTTCTGAACGACGCGGGGTTCAAGAAAATATTTCGTATGTTGGGAATCGTGCGGTCCTGGTCTATCAATTGCCATTGGCAGAAATTGTTTTCGATTTCTATGACCGGGTAAAGTCTATATCGTCGGGGTATGCATCGTTTGATTATGTGGTTCAGGGTTATCAGCCATCTGATTTGGTAAAGGTGAACATTCTGGTTAATGAAGAAAATGTAGAACCGCTGTCGTTTATGTGTCATCGTTCATTTGCGGAAAAACGCGGTCGCCAGATTGTGGAAAAACTAAAAGACCTGATTCCGCGACATCAGTTCAAAATACCATTACAGGCCGCAATCGGCGGAAAAATTATTGCGCGTGAAACAATCGCTGCGTATCGCAAGGATGTGACAGCAAAATGCTATGGCGGGGATATTACGCGTAAACGCAAATTGCTGGAAAAACAGAAAGAGGGCAAGAAGCGTATGCGTAGTTTCGGCAATGTCGAAATTCCACAGTCTGCATTTATAAATGCGTTAAAGGTATCGTAATAAAAGGATGGTTTTATTATGGAATTGAAATTAAAACACGCAGAACGAAAAATAACAGGGCGTTTCTATAACATGGTGCCGCGTCGCAGAAATGGGAAACAGACTGTATTTTGTATCAACAAGAATGTTTGGGATACAATGTGGCCGTTTTTCAAAGCCAAAGAAACAAGGTTGTGTGTCCATTTTAATGAAAAGCAATGTTCAAAAACAGACTGCCCACAGAAGCTGGCGCATGATAGATATATGGCACTGATGGATAATGATGCGCCGAATTGGTTTGATTATGTTAAGAAAAATTCATTGGCACAAATTGTTCGTGATTATCGTGAATATCGCTCTTTGCGAAAGCAATTACAGAAAGCGCAGGAAAATGTGAAATATTATGTTGGTTGGTTAACCAAGGAATATGGCATTGAAGACGATATCAATCGTGGTGATGCATGCTTAAAGCGCAAAGAGATTATAGAGGCAACGAATTTATTTGACGAATCTGCGTGTCGTTTTACTACATCGCGTTGCAGATTCTTTGAACCAATTGGTGATGAAAATTTATGTCCGAATCATATGTGTTCTTGTTGGGTGCATAATAATCGATATCACCAGGATTTAAATCAGATCAAAGAGTTAACAACAAAAGTTTCAAATTTTTGGGCTGATAAATTCGCAAAGGTAAAATAATAAACAAAAGGGGTCGCCCATGGCGCACCAGTTCTTTTTTAATCCGTATATTCTGGACAACCTGCCTGCGCCGCGGGTGGGGTTTGATGTGGTCCAGGATTTGTCAGAACCGCGGTTGCGTATGTATGTGACCAGTCGTGGGGTAAAAACTTTCTTTGTTCGGAAACGCGTTCGGGGCAAGGATAAACGGATTATTATCGGTAAATATCCAGATATGGATATCGAAGATGCGCGCAGTGCAGTGCCAAATATTTTGGAAGTTGCAACAAAAAAACCACCAGTTAGACGCAAGAAAATTACATTCAAAAAATTCTTGGATTTGTATTTAACAAACAGGGTGCGTCGGGGCGAAGATTCACATACTAAATTGGTGCGTGCGATAAAGTTGCATTTGTCGGATTTGTTTGAAAAAAATATTTCTGAAATTTCGTATGCTGATGTGGTGACTGTGATTCAAAATATCAAAGGGCCTGCAATCGCAGGGCGTATGCAGGAACTGATGCAAAGTGTGTTTAATTATGCGCTGGAAATGGGGTATGTGAAAAAGAATCCAATCGCAAATATGGACAAGATTCCGCAAAATCGTCGTGTGCGTCCACTGAATCGTGCGGGGCTGCGCCGTGTTGTTGATGCAATTGAAAAACAAGAATCACCTTATTTGCGGGCGGCGTTTTTAATGCTGATTTATGGTTTTATTCCAAAGTCAAAAATATTTTCAATGGCGTGGGAAGATTTGGACTTTAACCATGATATGTGGGGGGCGCATCCGCTGTCGGACCGGGCAATTGTTATGCTGCAGGATTTACCCCAGGACGGTCATTGGATTTTTCCAGGGCGGGGCGGAATGCATCTGATGGATCCACGAACGGCGTGGCGGCGTGTGGCGCGTGATGCGGGTATCCCAAATTTGACGATGGACGATGTGTATAAATTTGTTGTTCGCCAGTTGACTTGGGCGCCGGATAAAGAGGATTTACGCGTGAATATGAATGCGTTATTAGACGATTTGTTTAGTGATGATTTATAATTTGCGTTTTGTCAAGTCTTGTTATCATTTGTTATAATTGCTTGACACCATTGTCATAAAATGATAGTTTAGTAAACAATAACGGTCATGGTATGGACCAAACTATTTAACAAAAAAAAGGAAAAAAAATGACTACTTTTGAAAAAGTAAAAGAAATTATCGTTGAAAAATTGGGTGTAAAGCCAGAAGATGTGACAGAAAGCGCAGCATTCGTTAATGACTTGGGCGCAGACAGCTTGGACGTTGTTGAATTCGTTATGGAAGTTGAAAAGGAATTTAATGTTGAAATTCCTGACGATGCAGCAGCAAAATTGGAAAAAGTTGGTGATGCTGTTAAATACATCGACGAACACAAGAAAAACTAAAAAAAATATTGTGTTTAATTGTTTTTTATCCGCCATTGTTATGGCGGATTTTTTTGCTGTATTTTGCGCGGTAAAGATATTATTATATGCCTGTATGTTAGTTTGGTTAAACCAGATATAAAAGGATAATTTTATTATGAAAAGAGTTGTTGTTACCGGTATGGGAATTGTGTCGCCTGTGGGTACGGGTGTCGAATATGCATGGAAAAATGTTGTCGCCGGTAAATCAGGTGTTCGTAAAATAACAGAATTTGATGTGTCTGATATTGCATCGCAAATTGCAGGATTGCCAGAACGCGGTACAGAACCGGGCCAGTATAACCCAGATGCGATTGTTGAGCCACGCGAACAACGCAAAATGGACAAGTGTATCGTTTACGGTATTGTTGCCGCAGACGAAGCGATTAAGGATGCAGGACTGGATTCATACGATGGCGATATGGAACGCGTTGGTGTTTCAATCGGCAGTGGTATTGGCGGTTTTGAAACGATTTATGAAAACTGTATCGAATTACATACCGGTGGTCCGCGCCGTGTCAGTCCGTTCTTTATCCCAAAGGGTATTATCAATATGACCACGGGACATGTGTCGATTAAGTATGGTTTCAAGGGACCAAATATTTCAGTTGTGACGGCATGTGCGACTGGGGCACATTCAATTGGCGAAGGTGTGCGACTGATTCAGCACGGTGATGCAGATATTATGGTTTGTGGTGGTACTGAAGGTGCAGTCAGCCGAATCGCTTTGGCGGGATTTTCGGCAATGCGTGCGCTGAGTACACGCAATGATGAACCAGAAAAGGCGTCGCGTCCGTGGGATAAAAATCGTGATGGGTTTATTATGTCCGAAGGTGCCGGTGTATTGGTGCTGGAAGAATACGAACACGCGGTTGCGCGTGGTGCAAAAATTTATGCCGAGGTCGCAGGTTATGGCCTGTCGGGTGATGCGTATCATATCACGGCCCCGGCCGCAGACGGCGAAGGCGGCAAACGCGCAATGCAAAATGCGTTGCGTGACGCAGGATTGACCCCGTCCGATGTTGATTATGTTAATGCACACGGTACATCAACAGGCCTGGGGGATGTTGGTGAATTGGCCGCGGTGCAAAGTCTGTTCGCAGGTACAGATGTATGTATGTCGTCAACCAAGTCTGTGACAGGTCACCTGTTGGGGGCCGCCGGTGCGGTAGAGGCGATATTTGGAATTATGGCGATTTGTGATGGTGTTGTTCCGCCAACGATTAACCTGGACGAACCCGAAGATGCGGTTGGTGATTTCAACCTGGTGCCACATGTTGCGCAAAAGCGTGATGTTAATGTTGTGGTAAGTAATTCGTTTGGGTTTGGGGGGACAAACGCGTCGCTAGTACTTAAAAAAATTAAATAAAATGGCATATCTATGTCCAAACCCGCAACCTTATGTAGCATTTGTACACTACGGTTGCGGGTTTTGACATATCTATACCATTCTCTTTAATTTTTCTTCCCTAGCGCAAGGAGTTGGTGTTTGTATTGATTTTTATTTCTTTTTCTGAATAAAGTGTTTGTATAAAAAACGTTGGATTTTTTGACGTGGTCCTTCGTCAAGTACACGGAAATTTTTTGGGGTGTCGGGATAACGATATATTTTGATGTATCCTAATTTTTCGCCACGTAGCAGTCTTTGCATCACGTTTGGAATCTGAATTGCTTTGATTGGTTTTACAGGTTCCGTGGAAACATATTCAATTACGGTGGCGGATTTTATGGGGTGCAGTTCTGTTAACTGGAATTGCGCGTCCGGTAAAACATAAATTACCCCAGATACACCATTGTATGTTTTTTCAAAAGAACCAGGAAAAGATTCGACTATGATTGCTGTATCGTTTTCGATTCCAAAATAGTTATTGCCTTTGTTATAAACAGCATATCGCAGAGCGGATGCAAAATTTGGTGTGGCAAAAACATACGGCGTGGGCAGGTAGCCGTCCTGGTGCGGGGTGATTTCTGATAAATTCTGAACCGTCGTTCCGTGGTATAATTCCATAAACGGAATTTTATAACAAAAAACATTTGTGTCAACTTAAAGTATGTAGGTTATTATAAAAACATCCCGCCGAATGGCGGGATAGTTTTATTTTATTTCTTCTTCTTTCTTTTCTTCGTCTTTGTTCAGGCCCAATCTGTCGCGAATCGGTTCGATAACATTCTCTTTGACATTTTCTTTGATTGGGGTGATGACGTTTTCCTTAATCGGTTCAATGACAGATGTCTTGGTGTTGTCAATGGTGCGAATAAGTGCACGACGAATTTTGCCGCTGATGGTCATGGGCAGACTATCTACAAATTCAATCACGCGTGGGCACTTATAGTGGGCGGCGCGTGATTTTGCATGATACTGCAACTGGCGCATCAGGACATCGGTTGGTTGAAAGTATTTGTTTAATACAATTGTAGCCTTGACCGCCATGCCACGCGATGGGTCGGGAATGCCAGTGACGGCAACTTCGCGTACGGCCGGATGTTCCAACAGGACACTTTCAACCTCAAACGGGCTGATGCGATAACCGCTGGATTTAATCAGGTCGTCGTTGCGGCCGACAAACCAATAGTATCCATCTGTATCAAAGTATGCGACATCACCAGTATGATAATAGCCGTCGCGTGATGCAGATGCGGTCAGTTTTTCGTTCTTGTGATAACCTTGGAACATGCCAACAGGCTTGCCGTTTTTCAGGCATACACAGATTTCGCCAACGGTGTTTGGTTCGGTGATTTGACGACCGCGTTCGTCCAGCAGCTGTACATCCCAGCCCGCCGCAGGCATGCCCATGGAACCCGGCTTTGGTTCAATCCACTGGTTTGTAAATACCAATACAGATGTTTCTGTTTGGCCAAAACCTTCGTGCATTTTGATGCCGGTTTGTGATAAAAAGCGTTCGTAAACCTCGGGATTTAATGCTTCGCCGGCAATGTCTGCTTTTTTTAGTGCGGACAGGTCGTACTTTTTCATATTGGCGTGAATCATCATTTTGTAAACAGTCGGTGGTGCACAAAATGATGTGACACGGTTTTCAGAGATTGCAGTTAACAAATCGTGTGCGGTAAATACGCCACTGAAATCAAAAACGAATACTGTGGCACCCGCCAGCCATTGACCATACATCTTGCCCCATGAACACTTTGCCCAACCCGATTCGGATAATGTAAAGTGAATGTCAGTGTCGTTCAGACGTTGCCAGAATAGGGCGGTGTTTATATGGCCCAATGGGTATGCGAAATTGTGTGCAACCATTTTCGGCATATCGGTGGTGCCGCTGGTAAAGTACACGACCATGGTTTCATCGTTTGTGTTCGGAATGCGCGTAAATGTATCAGGAAATTTTTCCAGTGCATCGTTGATTTCAGGTGTTTGAATTAACTGGATATCACTGTCACCAATTGCAGATTGGATTTCACCGATAATATTGCCGTCGTCAAATGCGATAATGGTGCGCGTGTCGGCGGTATCAATGCGGTATTTAATGTCCTTGGATTTTAATTGGTTTGTTGATGGAATTGGTATCGCGCCCAGTTTGTGCATGGCCATCATTAAAATCCAATATTCCCATCGACGGCGCAAAAATAGTAAAACTGTGTCGCCCTTGCGAATTCCGCGTGCGGTTAAAAAGTTTGCAAGGATATTAGACATGCGGGACATGTCGCGAAATGTAAATGTGCGTTTGTCACCGTGATCGTCGGTCCATATCAGTGCGGTTTTATCAGGTTCTTGTTCGGCCAATACATCAATAACATCATAGGCAAAGTTAAAGTTGTCTGGCACAATTGGGGCAGCATTTTGTTTATAATCATCATAATTATCAAATTTCTTTTTGCCCAAAAATTTTAGTGCGAACATATTTTTTCCTTTTTGTGTACAAAGATAAATATGGATTAAAAGTTTTGAATTTCAAGTGGAAGTATAATATAAAACATATTGATTTTTGTGATTGGGGGGTGCATAATTTGCGTCGTGCATCGGAGTATAGCTCAGTCTGGTAGAGCGCTACGTTCGGGACGTAGAGGTCGCAGGTTCGAATCTTGTTACTCCGACCAGTTTTTATTTGTATGTTTTTGTGATACAATATAGTGCAGATTCGTGTCTGTAAAAATTGATTTGTGATGAAGTATAAAAAAGCATTAAAAAAATTGCGTGGATATGTTCGGCTGGTGGCGATTCCAATTGCGCTGGTGTTGGTGTTCTTTGCGCTGGTGTTTTCAATTCCAGGACGCGAACGGCAGGTTTCTGTATTTCGTGTTCAGCGGGGTGATAGTATTTCGTCGGTGGCGCGTGCGCTGGATAGCCAGGGAATTATCGATTCGGAACAATTGTTTAAGTGGGCGATTCGTGTAAATGGTGGTGTGGTCCAGGTTGGCGAATACGACATTCCAAAACATGCGAGTGTTTGGCGGGTGGCCAAAATGTTGGCACGTGGCCAGGTGGCGACTGTATCAATCGTTATTCCCGAAGGTTTGACCGTGCAACAGATAAAACAGCATTTGTTAAAGATGGGTAATTTAACCGGTCCTGTTGATTGTACGGGGGCGGATGCGGTCTGTAATCTGCATGATGGGGATTTGTTCCCAGATACATATCGTGTGGCGCGGGGGACATCACGGTTGGCGTTTTTGGAACTGATGCGAAAAAAGATGGATTCGGTCAAGGGTGCACTGGCCCGCACCAATCATATAATTCCAAAGCCATTGACCGATTGGAATCAGGTTATGGTATTGGCGTCGATTGTTCAAAAAGAAACGCCACTGGCGCGTGAAATGCCAATTGTGGCCAGTGTTTATTTGAATCGGTTAAAGCAAGGAATGCGTTTGCAGGCGGATCCAACGGTGGTCTATGCGATAACAAATGGCTTGGGCGATATGCAGGGGGCACCACTGTTGCGTGGGCACTTGCAGATAGATAGTCCGTATAATACATATCGGAACAAGGGCCTGCCACCGGCACCGATTGCAAATGTTGGTGAAGATGCCATTCGTGCAGTCTTGCGCCCGGCAGATACAAATTATTTGTATTTTGTTGCTGATGGGCGGGGTGGACATAAATTTGCCCGCGATTATGAAACGCACCAAAAAAATCATGCGGCCTGGCGTAAAATAAAAAATAAACGATAATAATTCATCGTGTTTTTGTTGGTTGTTTGTGAGGAAAATATCGCAAGGTACAGTCTTTGGTTTTGTCAAAAATGGATTTTGCTTAAAGTCCTAAAAATACGGCGGTTTCAAGGCAAAAACCTATGCTTTTTTCCTAGATTTTCCTTGACAATGTGGGGGTGCAAGGTTATAGTAAGTGCGCTTTCTGTGTAAACAAGGAAAGCAAGGAATACATAAAAACCGCTTAAAATTACAGGCCTATAATCCGACCTAAGTCGTTGAAATAAGTCTGAATAAGCGGCTTTTGTGCAGAGTAAAATAGGTAGAAAAAACAAAGAGATTTTGAATGCCAACAGTAAATCAACTGATTCGGAAGCCTCGTAAAAAAGTCGTGGTTAAAAGTACTGCGCCTGACATGATGGAAAACCCACAGAAACGTGGTGTTTGCACACGTGTTTATACGACAACACCGAAAAAACCTAACTCGGCGCAGCGTAAGGTTGCC
>JAZTWE010000037.1:0-5398 GCA_045635705.1 Candidatus Enterousia sp. | reverse complement strand
ACTAATTTTTGTGCCTGGGGGCTGACCTTGCCAATTGTGAACATGCGCGAAGCGTCGCCGTGGAATCCCTTGTATTCTGCGGTCAGGTCAACATTAACAATATCGCCGTCTTTTAATATAACATCATCACTGGGGATGCCGTGCACAATAACATCGTTAACAGATGTACAAATATTCTTTGGATACCCCTGGTATCCCAAATCAGACGACCGTGCCCCGTTTTCTTTCAAGAATTGCGCGACCATTCTGTCGATTTCGCCGGTTGAAATTCCTGCCTTGATATGTGGTGAAATAAAGTCGAAACAGCGCGCGACCAAATCGCCCACAACGCGCAGACGCTTGAAATCCTTTGGTGCATAAACAGATGCCAGCATAATCTTAGTTCCTCCGTCGTACTGCCAGGCGCGCCGAACGCACCGCCAGTTTTAGCGCAAAGTCACGCAATAAAACCTCGCCCGGCATACCTGTTGTTCTTAATTGTTTTTCCAGTTCGTTTAATCGAACCAGCACAGATGTTATTTCTTTCTCAGGCCAAATTTTTATTGCCTGGTTAAATTTATCAGCGACCTTCCAAAACAGTCTGGGTAATTGACCATCAACCACCGCGGTTTGCAGTCGCTTAAAATGCAAATCCAGCATTCGCACCAGCATATTTGGTTCTGCGTTGCCGTATAACAGTCGGTCCAGTGCCATCATTGTTTGCTGAATATGTCCCGCCGTCAGTGAAAACAAGAAATCATCTATATCCGCCGCCCCTGTATCAGGCAGGCACTTTTCCACATCGGGCAAATCAACGATTTTTTTGTCGTCAACATACAGTGCAATTTTTGCCAAGAATCCACGGGTAATCCCACGGTCACCACCCATGTGTGATGTCATATACGCCATTGCGTCTGGGGTAATCTGGACAATGCCAGCCGATGCAGATAATTCCTTGCGTATCAGTTCGGCCAGCGACCGCGCGTCATCGGTATAACAGGCCAGGGCCGCCACATTATCGCCACCTTCGAACAAGGTGCGCAACCCGCCACCTGCGCGCAATTCGCCAGCGCATACGATAACCGTTGCGCATAACCCCGAATGAGAAATCAGTTCGTTTATATGTTTTGCATCACTGTCCCCGGCGTTTGATATAACAACCATCTTGCGGCCGCCGAACATTGATGGGGAACACGCTTCTGCAAACAGCGCATCTTGTTTTGCAACCAGGTCATCTGCATCCACCGCGAACAAGTTATCTTTTTCAATGCCTAATTTTTCAATTGCTTTATCGCAATATTCATCAACCTGGCCGGCATCAGGGCCATATATTAAAACGCCACGAATTTTTTCCAGACCGCCATTAAAATCAGAATCTTTCCATTTCATTATTTATCTGTGCCTGTGTGCGCGTGCTGATATGTTTCAACGATTGCGCGTGTGCCAATCTTGTCGGCCAGCACGCGAACAGCATTTTGAATCGCATTGTTGTACGATGCATTTGATGCCACCAAATAGCGCACAAAAGTATATGATTCTGCGGCTGTTTCGGTGCCTGATGCAATTTCTGTATCGCCATAACTTAATACATAGTTTGCCGTCAGTGACACTTCCTGCCATGATGCATCGCCGGTGCGTTCCAGTGCTTTGTACTGTGTCACCGGCTCATCCAGATTTACCACCAGTGTATATGTTGCGCCGATTTCTTTTTGACCGCCAAACTTTGCCCACAGTGCGTTGCGCAAATCAATCCCGTTAATACCATTGATTGGTGGGACATAGATGTCCGTATCCTGGCCCGAAAACACAGGATGAAACCCGCACGAGCACAATAACAGTAATGCCAGTAATTTTTTCATAACCAAACCATTTTTTGTTGCAATTTATTTGTATATTACCTAGACTTTTTATAAATCGCAAGGGAGAATGATGAATATTTTTATAATGTTTTTGGTCGCGTTGTTTATGGTCGGCTTTTACATGATGGACGGCCCCAGCCAGCGAATTTCCGAACAGGATACTGAATATGCGATTACACGTGCAGACCTGCGCACAATTGCCCAGTGTACAGCGGCAAAACATAATGCGCAAATCAATGGGACTGTGTTTGACGATATTTGCATTTCACAAAATGAAATCATCAGTGAATATATCTGTATGAACGACAGTTATAAAATCGTCGAATGTGAAATCGTGCGTGGTAAAAAGCCCGCGTTCAGTTATATCGTCACTGCCACTGCCCCAATTGATGCAACAAATCATAACAGCATGATGCAGGTTTTGGAACAGTATTATCCTGATTCTGGTACATTTGGGCTGTTTTTCGATAATCAGATTATGTCGGGTGGCACATCGTCTAAACGCACTGTGCCAGAATCAATTATTAGTGCGATGGAATTGATCGATGGACAACTGGTTTATATGACCCAATACGAAATGCCTGATGCATTAACCGAATATGATTTGGTTATGACTGATGATATTATTTGTCCGGTTGGCACGGCCAAGACCTATCGCTTTGGCCGTTGGCAGTGTGTCAGTTATAATACCAAGATCAATTGTGGTGGCGACATGATATGGGATTCTGATTTGATGCAGTGTATTCCCGATGTGTCGCGTAAACCCCTGTGCGCAGAAAGCCAAAACGCAGTAATTGTTGATGATGTATGGGAATGTGTTGACCCCTTTGCGGACAAGGTTTGTCCCGATAACATGGTTGCGCGTTTGAATTATTCGACCCTGGAATGGGAATGTGTATCTGACCCGACCAAGACGCAAAACACAACAAAGTGTGCGCATTTAACTGGTGGGGCGATTTATGGTACGGTTGGTGCGACCCTGCGTATTCCACGAACATCGTGCACATCGTGTGAAAAGATGCTGATAAACTATGACGATTGCACATATGTATGTGTGCCTGATGTGGACAAGATTGCCAGTCGTAATTGCTATCCCGGCGCGCCTGCCGCATGCAGTGGCCCCAGTCGTGCATTTTACTTTGGCTTTCCAAATCGTGAATACCTGGCCAATGTTGATGCGGTATCGGCATCTGATGTGCCGTTTGATGCCGCGCATTCACAAAACAGACACTTTAATTGCATGGATTGTGGCGCGGGTGTAATTGACACCGATGCATCCAACCCACCATTTACAGCAATTTGTAAGTAAAAATCACATTGGTTATTCTGCCCGCCGATTGGCGGAATTTTTTTGTTTTCAGAGTTCAGTTATGGCAAACATCATTGTCACCCCTAGGCAGGCAGGAATAGGGACTAATAAAAGTTCAAAGTGCAATGTTCAAAGTTCAAATAATGAATACATTACTTTGATAAATAAAAGTTTAATTCGATATTTATAAACAGAATTTTTGCAAAAAAATTCTGTCATCCCGGTGCTTGACATCGGGCCCCGAAAAAATCGAATGTTTTTTTTGGTGATACCAGGCCGGTATCTATTGTGTCCCCAGTAGATTAAGATAGGTGTAAATATTGTATTTTCGTGCTTGCCAAAAACAGCGCAATGCGTTATAATCCGTGGTGTAGAAAGAAAAAAACAATGTCGAAAAAAATGGGACGATTTTCCGCGGCATAATTTTTTTTGAAAAAATCCCTGAAATCTGCATTTTTTATTCCCCCTTTTTACGCCGAAAATAATCGTCGGTTTGGGTGCCGTTGTGGTATTTGGTGTGGCGCTTTCAGGTGCTGCAATGGGGGCAGATTGTGCCGCTATGCTATGTGGCAATTTTGGTACCACTTATACAGACGCAAATGTTTTGGTCGGCTGCAAAACAGAAGGGCGTTCTTCTTGCTATGGCACTTATGAGGTTCATACATGCACAACCTGTGAAAGCGGATATACACGGACACAAATGACCGAAACCAACAGTGGCTGTAATGTCAGTTATTATGGGTGTAAACTAGATGGTGGCACACCCATAACCCCGTCGTGTACCACAACATCGTACAGTTCATCAACATGCAGCACCAGTCAACCATATACCATATCCAACTGTTCATCATACGGCACCGATAAATGCTTTAACGGCCAGCGTGTGCGTACATGTACAACCTGTGCCAGTGGATATACCCGTACATCGGCGACATACACCCCAACCGATTGCAGCGGCAGTTATACATATTATAGATGTGTGGGAAGTACGCAAGTTGAAGAAGACGAATGTGAAACTGATGCAGATTGTGCCCCAGGGGCCTGGATTACGGCAACAGCAAACACAGCGTATCAGTATCGGAATACATATTCGTGCGTCAACAGTTTCTTGACAATGAAATGCATGTCAAATACTGTTGACGAACGTGAATATCGATGCGCGGACAATTATTATGGTGTTGCCACATCCAGTTATACAGGTTGTTCGCCATGCCCAAATGGTGGTAGAACCCTTCGAGTAGGAAAAGGCCCAGGTACTGTTGTTTCTACGACCGACACGCCAATTACTGATTGTTTTTTACCTGCGGGGGACTATTCGGACAACGCTGGTTCTTATACCATAGATTACGATGATTTTATTCTTGCTCGTTGTTATTATCAACTGTAATTCTGTCAATGATTACATTTGCAATCTGGGCGTATGTGTTGTAGAATACGCGCATTATGACACGACAAATTATAAAATCAGGCCAGGTTTCCGAAAATCGCAAAGCGCGGTTTAATTATTCTATTGATGACACGATAGAGGCTGGAATTTCCCTGACTGGTGCAGAAATCAAATCTATTCGTTATGGGTTGGTCACGATTGTTGACGGTTTTGTTCAGCGTCGTGGTGACAATCTGTTTTTGGCAGGGGTTGAAATTCAAAAACTGCCCACTGCTGCGCGTATTGTAAATTTTGACGAGCGGCGTCCCCGTCAACTGTTGCTGCATCGCAGCCAGATAAACCGACTGATTGGCAAATTGTCAGAAAAGGGCGCAACGATTGTCCCGTTAAAGTTATATTTTAACAATCGCGGAAAGTTAAAGGTTTTGCTGGGGGTCGGCTATGGTAAAAACAAGGTGGACAAACGCGAAACGATTAAACAGCGCGAGTGGGATAAAAACAAGGTGCGTATTTTAAAAGGTAATTAAAAAATCCTGTTTTCACAGGATTTTTTTAATTTGCCATAAACTGTGTCGCAATTGATCCCAGCGACTGCAACCCGCCACCCAATCCGCCGCCATTCGCACTGATGCCACTGACCGCGTCCATAATGGTTGCCGTGTTTGTTGTTTGACCAACGCTGCCCATTGTTGTGGTCAAGAATTCGCCCCACATTGCTTTCTTTTTCGCATTCAATTTTGCGTACGAACACTGTTCAATTTTGTTAATTAGTTTTGCGGCCATTGTTGCTTCGGTTGGTGTATAGTCCGCTTCTGAAAAATCAATCAGGTTGAACACATCGTAAATATTTGAAACTTCCTTGCG
>JAZTWE010000036.1:0-10952 GCA_045635705.1 Candidatus Enterousia sp. | reverse complement strand
TGTGTCGCCAACATTGAATGCGCGTGATGCTGTTTCCCATGGGTCTTCTTCTAATTGTTTCATACCCAATGAAATGCGATGTGATTCAGGGTCGAATTGGATAACCTTGACCTTAATCTTTTCGCCAACATGAACCAGTTCACGTGGGTGGTTAACGCGCTTCCATGACAGGTCTGTGACATGCAGCAAGCCGTCAATACCGCCCAAGTCAACAAATACACCGTAATCGGTGATGTTCTTGACGGTACCTTCCAGCACAGAACCCAGGGCGATGTTCTTCATTGCTTCCTGTTGTGCAGCAGCAATTGTGTCCGCCTGGATTGCGCGACGTGATACGATTGCGTTTGTGCGCAATGCGTCCATCTTTAATACGCGGAATTTGTCTTTTAAGCCAATCAGAGATTTTGCATCACGAATAGGTTTGTGATCAACCTGGGATGATGGCATAAATGCAAATACGCCGTTGATGTCCACTGTGAAACCACCGCGAACAACATCGATAATTGTACCTTCTGGGTCGATGCCTTCGGCAACTGTCTTTTCCAAATCTTTCCATGCTTTTTCAGCACGTGCCTTGGTGTATGACAGTACGGCTGTACCTTCGCGTGATTCATAACGTTCAACAAAAACATCGATGATATCGCCAACAGATGGAACAGATGCGCCGAATTCTTTTAATGGAACACGACCTTCGGATTTCAGGCCAACATCAACCATCGCGAAATCGCCGCGAATGTCTTTGACTGTGCCCTTGGTTGCATAACCCTGCAAAGTTTCTTGTGCGCCATAGTTTGTGTCAAACATCTGGACGAAATCTTCGCCGGATAATGGATTAAATAAGTCTTTGGATAAATCTTTCATAAGAAATTTTCATCAAAAGCTAGCCATCGCCAATGTATATAGAAATAGCGAGGTCTTGTGGGGTTAATCGGACTGATTCTGCGCCCACCCGCAAAATCCAACGGATTATACAGGCTTTTTTGTCAAATTGCAAGTTTTTTCAAGAAAATAAAACCCGCCGTTTGGCGGGTGTTTATCTTTGTCTTTGAATTAGTTTTTGTATATGTTCATTTAGTGCCTGTTTTGCAGCCGGAATTTTGGGCGCGGTCCACTTTTCCCAATGACAAGATTCAGGATGCAGTGTTGTGTCGAATGTGATTTTATGCTGGGGCGTTATCACTAATGTGTTTTCAAGCATTATGTCCAACCATTGGAAATTTGCGTTGCCGCGTGGGAAATGAACTGGTGCCAATAATGCCCCATGGACCCATTTAGGATGCCCGCCAATACGCAGTGTCCCGCCAGGTTTCAGGGCAATTGCCGCACGGCGATAAAACTTGATGGCGTGCATTAGGTCTGGCGAATACAGTGGCAATGAATACAATGCCCAAATTTCATCAAATTCGTTTTCAAAGTTTGTGTTGGTGAAATCTTGGTTTATAACCGTGCGTGCAGAACGCGCATCGTTAATAAATGGGTCAACGTTCGTGACATCGCAATTAATTTTGGCAAAATCAAGCGCACGTTGAATCTGGGAATGTCCGCCACCAACCAGTAACAATTTCTTGTTGTTTAATAGTTTTTTGACGTCCCGATGTGAAATTCCAAAGATTTTCATGTATTCAGACAAAGGGCGTGCTGATGAAACAAGCCCGCCCCCGTTAAAGAACGATGACATTTTATCAAAATCTTCTGTTCGATAACTCATAGTGAGATTAATATAAGACAAAAAGATTTTATTGTCAATGCACGATTAGCGCGCGACTGCACCACGCAACGCATCGTGACAAATATAGTCGCGCAACACAAAACCACCGTTCGCAGACCAATTTAGCATACCGTGCCAATTTTCGTCGGGTATTTCAACTGTTGGTAATTGGTGCGGTGTGCGGGTTAATTGTTCGCGTACCTGGGGGATGTGGTTTTCATAAATGTGCGCATCGTGCAGTTCGCCTTTTAATATACCCGGTTTCAGGCCCGCTTCTTTGGCGTACAACAGCAACAACAATGCGTAACTGGCAATATTATACGGAATCCCCAGGAACATATCACAAGAACGCTGCGTCCAAATCAGGTTTAATTTGCCGTCGCGTACAATTAATTGGTGCATGACATGGCATGGTGGCAACGCCATTTGTGGAAAGTCCACAGGATTCCATGCAGAAACAATAATACGACGGTCGTTTGGATTATTCTTTAATTTGTCGATTGCGTTTGCAACCTGGTCAATGCCAGGTTTTTGCGGATTGAAGTTATCGGTTGGATTTTGTTCAATGCGCGCAGTGTCCCATTGGTATTCACCGCCAAAGTGCCGCCATTGGAATCCGTAAATCGGCCCCAGGTCGCGTTCATAGTCCATAACAGAATTACGAACAATCTGTTTTTGGGATTGGGACAGTGGACCGCCCTGTTCCAGCATTGCGACTTTCATATTATATGCCTGTTCAACCTTTACCGGGTTGGCCCATTCGTTCCAGATTTTACATTTTCTGTCTTGCAGCCAGCGTTTGTCAGTAATGCCACGCAGAAAGAATTCCAGTTCGGTTGCGATGTTTTTTAGTCCCATTTTCTTGGTTGTAATCAACGGGAATCCCATATCCATATCGTGAACAAATACCGCCCCGTGCCCCAGTCCAATGTCGGGGATGCCTGTGCGATTTTGGCGCAGGTCGGTGCAGTTGTCGTTAATTTGCTTTAATATATCCAGGTACGCTTTCATTTTATTCTCCAATATAAAAAAACGCGCCAAACGGCGCGTTTGATTTTGTTTAGCGGACAGATGCCTGTTTGAACAATTCGTCGGCCTTGACCTTTTTTTCTTTGGTTTTTACATGTGTTAACATTGCATCCAAAGCCTTGCGTTCAAACAGCATACCACGCAACATTGCCAAGGCATTCTGATTCTTGTTATAGAATTCAAAAACCTGCTTTGGGTCTGGGTAACGTGCTGCTTCGGCCCAAATTGCCTGCTGCATGTCGTCACGTGTGATTTCAACTTTGTTCTGGGTGCCCCATTCTGCCAAGATTAAACCCAATTTTACGCGGCGTTCTGCATCTTTCTGTTCTTTCTTTTCGTCCCACTTGTGGTCGCACTTTTCGTCATGGCAATTTGCATGGCTGCGTTCGAATTCTGATTTTGCCATTGCCAATTCCTGGGAAACCAATGTTTCAGGCAGATCCAGTTTTACCTTGTCGGCTAGGTTGTCCAGCAATTCATCACGCATTTCGCGCTGGGCCGCATCAGCATACTGTTCAGTAAAGATTTTGCGGATGTGTTCGCGCAATGCATCAACAGATTCTTGACCGACCTGTTTTGCCAATTCGTCGTTTAATTCAGGCAAAATATGCTTACGAACTTCGTGAACCTTGACAGCAAAGCGGGCATCTTTGCCAGCCAGGTTTTCAGCGTGATAATCAGATGGGAATTTAACATTTACATCAAATTCGTCGCCTGATTTATGGCCGATGATTTGGTCTTCAAAGCCTGGGATAAATGCGCCAGAGCCCAAAATCAAGTGATGTTTGGATGCTTCGCCACCTTCGAATGCGTCATCGCCGATAAAGCCCTTGAAGTCAATTACCGCGGTGTCGCCGTTTTGTGCCTTGTATTTTGCGTCTTGTTTTTCGGCTGTGCTGCGCGATTTGCGGATGTTTTCCAGGGCGGTTTCTACTTCGGCTTCGTCGATGTCTGCGACTTTCTTGGTCACTGTGATTTTTTCCAAATCGATTTCAGGCAATGTTGGCAGAATATCAAATTCCATTGAATATTCAGCGTCTTTGCCAATTTCCCAACCCGCCAAGTCAGCCTTTGGCGCGCCGGCCAAACGCAGTTTTTTGTCGGCGATATATTTTTCTAAATCGCGGTTCATCAGTTTGTCAATTGCTTCGCCATATGCAGATGCATTGAATTTTTGGCGCAGTACAGACAATGGAATGTGTCCAGGACGAAAACCAGGCATTTTAGCCTTTTTACCATAAGCGGTCAGGATTTCGTCGGCCGCCGCCTGTAATTCTGATGCAGGGATTGTACCGTTTACAGAATAATGCAGGTCTTTAATCTTTTCTTTTGTGAACATAATTAGATTTCCTTTGTATACAATTTGCTGTCAGACTATACAAAGTTTTTTTACAAAGTGCAATGTAAAAATCCCGTTTTGATTGGGATTTTTTTCAATGTTCAAATTGCAATATTCATCCGTCTGCGCTGCACTTCGTCGTGATAAAAAGTTCAAAGAGCAAAGTTCAAATATGGAATAGTTATGTCCCCAGTGGCAATTATTATAACGACGCAGGATCATTCAACATAACAAATAAATGTTCATACAAAAACTAAAACCACTGATGTAATTCGCCGCCGTTTTGTGCCAACCAGCGTTTCGCGCGCTCAACCCCAAACCCGTACAATTCACGCACGGTTGCCCAAAATGCCGGCGAATGATCCATATGCCGCGTATGTGCCAGTTCATGCATAACCACATATCGCATAACATCGCGTGGCGCAAACGCCAACCGCCACGAAAAAGACATTGTCCCGGTGCTGGAACAGCTGCCCCAACGCGATGTCGTATCACGAAGCGCAATCCGTCGCGGCCAAAATTCAGGCGGCGCACTGCGTATCATTTCTTTTAATTCACACAAAAATTCAGCCTTGATAAAATCGCGCACCCGTCGTTCAAACATATCAATCGCGCCGCCCACAACCAGGCACATTTTATCTGCATCATAAAAATTCCCACGCCGCCCCGCATCGTGCACCAGCAACACATTTCGCCCCAAGAATTCCAATCGCATATTTGGCGCAACCGCGACCTTTTGCGGGCACTTTGCAAATATATTTTCAACCCACCGTCGTTTAGATTCCAAAAAATTCAACGCGCTGCTATTCGTCACCAACCACGGTTTTGAAATATGAATTTCGCGCCGGGGTCGCACCTTGGGTCGCAGTGTAATATTACGCAAGCCGCGTCGCGTCGTGATTATCACAGGAATCTGTACGCCATCGGAAAGACAAAAGACATATTCTGACATTATTTAATTTTATTTTTAATATCGCGCGCAATTGCATCTGCATCAAATCCACGCATTTTATAGACTGCATCACCACTGCCCGACATACCAAAATCATCAATACCCAGACGGGTATCTGCAAATTCAAACCATGGCGCCGATGCCGATGCCTCAATAGCAACGACAAAGCCACGCAAAATCTGTTGTTTATAATCGCCACACTGTGCACGGAAATGCGACACCGATGGCATAGACACAACCTGAACCGCGGGCCCCAGTTTTTCAGCAACTGCGACCGCCAATGGAACCTCGCTGCCGGTGGCAATAATTGTTGCACGCA
Source organism: Candidatus Enterousia sp. (assembly GCA_045635705.1). Lineage (GTDB taxonomy): Bacteria > Pseudomonadota > Alphaproteobacteria > Rs-D84 > Rs-D84 > Enterousia. Next base: position 5,605 of record JAZTWE010000036.1, on the reverse strand, counting down.
CACGCGGTGTTGATGCCGCGCGTATTACATACGCACCACGCGTAACACACGCATCATCCGGCGTTTGCATCTGTGCAATCTTTTGTCGCGACAAGACAATGCACGACGGCGTATTATTATCCGCCAATGCCATTTGCCACGCGGTTGCAACCTCGGCCCCGTTGCACGGTCTGAACACATGCATATTTGGCATCAGTCGCAGCGACGCCAATTGTTCCACTGGTTGATGGGTTGGGCCATCCTCGCCGACCGCAACACTATCGTGTGTCAAAACATAAATCACCGGCAATTTAGACAATGCCGCCAATCGCATTGCGGGCCGCATATAGTCACTAAATACCAAAAATGTCGAACCATACACACGAACATCACTGGCCATCAAGCCATTCATAATCGCACCCATCGCACTTTCACGCACACCGTAATTTATATAGTTACCACTGAAATCATCAGCAGTTATATCACGATGCAATGATGTTTTTGCGTTTGTACTGCCCCCCAGGTCCGCACTGCCCCCAATCAGGGGCGCGCCCGCTAAAATCAGTTTTTCAATATACTTACCCGACAATTCGCGCGTTGAAACCATTCCTGATTCTGGCGTAATTTTCGCATTTGGGATTGTGACAACAACATCCGGCATACGGGGCATACGCGGCGATTCGGCCACCAGCATCCACAAACTTTCCCCAACCGGAGAAATATAGCGTTCAACCAACCGCATCATTTCAGTGTCATTCAAACTAAATCCGTGCGCCCGATTCGTTCCCGCCAGTGTTGAATCACGACCGATTTGCGTTGTGCATTGAATAAATGTTGGCGATTCGGATTTTGCACTGCGCTCAATCGCACGATTTATTTGCCCAAAATCATCACCACGCACCCCACACACATTCCAACCTGCGGCCGCCATGCGCGCGGGAACATTAACATCTGTCAATGCCACACCATCAATTGAAACACCATTATCATCCCACAGCAGCACCAAATTATCCAAGCGATATCGTCCTGCAAACGCGATTGCTTCCTGGGCGACACCTTCCATCAAATCGCCATCAGAACACAAACAATAAATCCGCGCATCTGACTTTTTAATCTTGGCCGCTAATGCCATACCAACCGCATTTGCCACACCCTGCCCCAGCGGTCCGGTTGTCACATCAACACCATCAATTCCGCGTTCTGGATGCCCCGGCAATCCGCCAATCTTGCGAAACTGTTCCAAGTCGCCAACATCATACCCCGCCAGTTTTAATACCGCGTATAACATCGCACTGCCATGTCCCGCAGACAGCACAAATTTATCAACACCACGACGCAAAAAGTTCGCAAAAACACTGGTAATAATATCTGATGCGCCCAATACAATACCCACATGGCCACTGCCCGCACAGCGCACCGCGTGCAACGCCCAGGCGCGCACAGCATTTGACATATCTTTTAATTGTTTCGCATTAAATCTCATTTTGTGATATTATATCATAAAAACAAGGAATATAAAATGCTAAAAATTTGGACAGACGGCAGTTGTCTTGGAAACCCGGGCCCAGGTGGCTGGGGATTTGTTGCGACCGACGGTACAAACATTGCCGAACGCTGTGGTGGCGAACGCAACACCACAAACAATCGCATGGAATTGATGGCGGTAATCAATGCCCTGACTGCGGCGCGCCGTCACGATGAACTGGAAATCCATACCGACAGCCAATATGTAAAAAACGGTATGGAATCATGGATGAAAAATTGGAAAAAGAACAATTGGCGCACTGCTGATAAAAAGCCCGTAAAGAACCAAGACCTGTGGATAAAATTGGACGAAATCGCATCCACAAAAAAGATTCATTGGCATTGGGTCAAGGGTCACGCCGGACACGAAATGAACGAACGCGTTGATACATTGGCACGCACCGCCGCAGAAAGTCTGAAATAACCCAGGGGTGAAACATCTTGTCATCAATCAAAGAAAAATTTACCACCGCAATCGCAAAACTAAAATGGCGCACGCTGTATCGCACCATGCACAAATTGGAATCCCAATATGACATGGCATTTATACCCGCATTTTGGCACATGCGAATACTGGGGGAAATTGTCGATCCAGTCGGTGGTTCAATTGATAAATTGGTTGACCAACTGATGCACGCAACATTTGATGTAATTTATGAAAAGAACTATGAATTATCTGTACTTGCGTACAACAACCTGGATGATGATGAACGATTTAATTTAATACGCAATATAACATTGGGCCTGCATAATAAAATAGCAAAAACACCCGAAATGCAAAACGCCCTGCGCGATGTAAAATTACACCAACCAAAAAATCCAAAGAAATTCGCCCGCAAACGGAAATATATGGCCGGCCGATACAATTTTGGCACCATGGAAATATCATATTCCATGCGCGGATTAAATCGCCCAATTGGCGCGGTAATATCGACCGTAATACACGAATACATCCATGTGTTACAATCTACCTATAATTCTGCCCTGCCCAGACAGATGTTAAAACTGTCGCGGCATCGACCATTGGCGCGACTGATGGTTCCGTACAAGAAACGCCTGTTGGAAATCGAGGCCCATCGCGCCAACAAAATTGTGACAAATGATTTTGATTCTGAATTTCAATACTATTTGGATAAAAAACGCCGCGATTTTTATAATTAAATATCACTGCCGTCACCAATATATTCGCAATTCTTTGTAAAAGAATACTTACCAGACGCATCTTCTATTTCTTTGTTTGCCAAAACAACGCAATAATATTCATAATTATGGCTCCCCACTCCATCTTGCGTTGTTGTAATATATTCTTCTGGCACACCATCGGCGGATGGGCATTTTACACACGCAACCTTTGCCGGCAAACCAATTGAGACCCCACTATAATTTGCCCTATCATAATATCCGCGTATACAACGTGTCTCGATTACGCTAGTTCCCGCCTCTGGTCGGCAGACTACACTACTAAACGACCCATAAGTATACGATGCCTGGCAAAACTGCTTGTCCCGCGCTTCAGACACGCCATCAGAATTCAAATTCCAATCTGTCCAGTTGCCACAACTGGCCGTACATTCAAAGAATTCCGTGTTCAAAATTGCTACCGACATCTTCGTATTGCCATTCATCATATAATCATATGCGCCACTACCAATTTCGAAGCCCTTTTTTACTGTATTTTTTGTTGTGCTGTGTGTATTACCTGACAATCCCGTCATGGTCACGCAATCAGAAACGTTTGTAAAACAAAAAACACCTGTACCAGAATGGTCAACCCCACTTGTGCCATACCATTTTTGCCCCATGCAATAACGATATGTTGCGTCGCCAGTCAAACTAGTAGGAGCCTGGGAAGTGCAATATGCACTTGTTGTTCCAATACTGTTGCAATAATTTTGAACATAATCCAAATCAGTCCCGGTTTCGACACCCAACAGATAATCACAACTGCCAATCCAACGCGCCGTAATATCTGCCCAGGCGTTTCCCGCCATCATAATTCCCAACAACCCCACACCCAAACCGACGATTATTTTCGGCATAAAAAGGGGGAATAAAAAATGCAGATTTCAGGGATTTTTTCAAAAAAAATTATGCCGCGGAAAATCGTCCCATTTTTTTCGGCATTGTTTTTTGCTTTCTACACCACGGATTATAATGCATTGCGCGATTTTAGGCAAGCATGATTTTATTCACCTATAACTTTTTCAAAATCTTGTTCTGACCAGCCCGTAATACCCAATTCATTTGCCTTGGCCAATTTACTGCCCGCATCAGCACCAGCAATAACAATATCTGTCTTGGCAGAAACACTGCTTGATACCTTGGCCCCCATGCGTTCCAAGATTTCTTTGGCTGCATCACGGGTATATTTCACCAAACCACCCGTCAGCACCACCCGCTTCCCTGCCAGCACACCATCCGCCACAGGCTGCGCAATATCAGCATCATTAACTGTCACAAACCGCAACAAATTATCCAGCGCACGCACATTATGATCATCAGCAAAGAAAGACACTATTTCATCAGCCATTACATCACCAATACCATCGACCTGTTTTAATTTCCAGGCCGGCGCACCACGCACAGCATCCAAACTGCCAAACGCACGCGCCAGGATTTTTGCGGTCACTTCGCCAACCTCTGGTATTCCAATTGCGAATAACAAACGATGCAAATCAATATTACGGGCATTTTCAATTGATGCATTCAAATTTGCCACAGACTTTTCACCAAAGCCATCCATTTTAACAATTTCATCACCATGATTTTGAATCAACGCAAATATATCTGCGGGTTCCCGTATCCATCCACGTCCCACAAACAATTCCAGCTGACGCGTCCCCAGTCCATCAATATCAAACCCCTTGCGCGAAACAAAATGTTCCAATTCACCCAACAACTGCGCCGGACAGCCCATAGTATTTATACAACGACGCGCCACCGCCCCAGATTCCTGCACAACCGCCCCACCACACACAGGGCACACATCTGGGAAAACAAACGCATGGGCATTTGCATCTGATTCTGCCACACCCACAATTTGCGGTATAACATCCCCCGCACGCTGAACAACAACCTTGTCACCGACACGCACATTTAACCGTGCGATTTCATCAGCATTATGCAATGTTGCGCGCGACACCACCACGCCACCAATATTTATTGGTTCTAACTCTGCCACCGGGGTCAGGACCCCTGTTCGTCCAACCTGGATTGTAATATCACGCAGGGTTGTCACCGCACGCGCCGCTGGGAACTTATACGCAACTTCCCACCGTGGACTGTTTGCACGACTGCCCATTTTTTCTTGCAATGCAACATTATTCACCTTTAACACCAGACCATCAATATCGAATGGAATATCAGGGCGTTGCATCATTAAATCATTATAAACCGCCTGAATTTCACCCATAGTGCGCACATGTTTTGCCCACCTGCGCGTGGTCTTGAAACCCCACGATTCTAATTTATCGAAATACTGGCTTTGCGTACCCCAATCACGTCCTGATATTTCCCCATATGTGTACGCAAACGCACTTAATCGACGCGTTGCCGTCACAGCCGGATTTAATTGGCGCAACGACCCTGCCGCCGCATTGCGTGGATTTGCAAATTTCTTGTCCGATTCCTCGTTCAAGGCAAAGAAATCACTGCGCAACATATATACTTCACCACGAACCTCTATCACCGCAGGAAAATCACCAGCCAAACGATGCGGAATATCGGGAATTGTTTTCAAGTTTTCTGTAATATCTTCGCCGGCAACGCCACTGCCACGGGTCAGTCCCCGCACCAGCACCCCATTTTCATAGCGTGCAGAATACGAAACCCCATCAACCTTTAATTCAATAAAGATATCATGGTCCGCCAACTTGTCAAACCAGTCTGCAACCTCTGACTCATTAAACACATCAGATATTGATAGCATTGGCACACTATGCGCGACCGACTGGAACTTGTCTGACACTGCCGCCCCGACATGCGTTGATGCACCCGTACGCGCCAGTTCAGGAAATTGTGCCTCTATCGCCAATGCGCGCCGCTTTGCCGCATCGTATGTAGCATCATCAACAATTGGCGCATCATTTTGATGATACGCAAT
>JAZTWE010000035.1:0-25201 GCA_045635705.1 Candidatus Enterousia sp. | reverse complement strand
CAGGTTCTTGAACTTTGTCGCCTTGGTTTGTGTCAGTGTTGTATTCGTTGTTGTGTTGTCACCGTATGTATGTGTGACACTATCCATACCCGACACATTCCAGCCCGCGAAAGTATAACCTGTGCGTGATGGGTTGCTGACCGTGAATTCAGCATCAAATGTTGCGCTTGTTGGTGCCGATGTGCCCGCTGTACCGTTATTCAATGTGTATGAAATAGTGTATGTGTTCGCAACGCAATTCGGTGATGTGTTTGATGCGGTTGCCGCGGTGGCACTGGTAAATGTGCCTGTGTCATTGCCACTGTAATTATAGCCGGTATTACATGTAAAGCTGTACTGACATTTGTTGCCAGAAACACCGGTTGCGCTGCAACTTTTTACATTGCTGCCCGGGGTGCAGGAACAGTCGCTGAATTTTGCAGACCATGTACTGCCGGTTGATGTCTTGGCGGCTGAAATACCACTCGATGTAATATAGCCATTTGAACCAATATACTGCGTAGAACCACTGGCCGAATTATAATAGCCTAAGAACACAGCCTTGGACTTGGTTGGTATTGTCACAGGGTTCGCGCCTGTTGTCATCGCTTTGCTGCGGCTGCTGTCACTATAAACATTGGTGTTATATGTGGTATAGATTTTACCCGACCCACCGGTGCCACCATTTGTGCTGTCATTCAAAGTAATTTCATAATTGTTTGGTGTAGACGAACATGTATCGGTTGCACCGTTATAGTCACGACCCGTCACTGTATATCCCGTCTGTGCCGCACAGTTTTTCCAACAGTATGTTTGGCCATTGGCATCAGCGTCATGGTTGGGATAGTCGGTGCCACATGTTGTACATTTCCCACTGTTCAGATAGAATGTTGATTTACATGTTGCTGCCACACAGCTGCTGGGGGCGGTTGCGCCGTAATAGAATTTACCACTGACGGTGTTGCTGTTTGAAACATCGCTGGTCGTACATGTGCGATAGCATGTGCCGACAACATCACGGTTGCCATCTGATGCTGTAAATGATGTTCCGGCATTCGTTGTGCACGAATCGCATGTCGCGGTATAGCCACCAGTTTGTGTCGCGCTTTTTGTTGCCTTGTAATAACCGCTTTGGCATGACCATGTAATATTACATTGGTTGTTTGATACTGTTGCACTGCAACCTGTCGCGCCCGTACCGTTTGTGCATGAACAGGCCGACCAAACCGCATACATATTATATGTGCCAGATGATGTCCACGCTGTATTCGGGAATGTAAAGCTGGCACTGGCAGCATACTGTGTACCACTGGCAGAACCCGCAGCCCACTTGCTGAAAGTATAATTTGTGCGGCTGAAACCATTGCTGGCCAATGTCAGGCTTAATGCGTTGGCCGAACTGCTGCCTGCGTTATAATATTGTGTTCCGGTCGTGCTGGTGGTTGAACCACTGGTGGCACTGTTGCCGTTATAGGCCACCGTTGCCGTACGTTTATACAATGCATAGTACTTTGCGTTTTCGGTCGTGCCTGGGGTTACAGATGTCGCCGTGGTGGTTGTCGATGTCGTTGTTGTATCCGTGGTACTGTTTTTTACCCAACCAACAGGTGCCCAACTATAAGAAGATTGTGTCGCCAACGCCGGCAGAGAAATACTGCCCGCCGCCGCCGCGGTGTCTGATGTGTTGTAATAATACTGGGTTGGCGAACTGGTGGATACGCTGGTCGCACTCGCACCATTAAAGTATTTGACGGTTGCGGTACGTTTCCAAACCCCGTACAGGGTTGTTGCCTTCGAAAACGTCGCGCTGGCAGCGTTTTCATAGGCAATCGTTGTCGAACCAGCGGCCGTTGCCCAACCGGCAAACGACCACTCATAATTTGACGATACAGGTGCGGTAAAGTTAGATACAGCCTTTAACGCCTGGGCTGTTCCAGGGGTGAATTCCTGGGTTCCCAATGTTGTGTTGCCCGTTTTGAATGTGATGGTCACCGAACATATTGGTGCATCTGTACCACCCTCACACGAACAACCAGTCCCCGCGTTTTCGCACAAAATACATCTGTTCCCCGCCTTTGGCGTGCCGTCATAGGTCGTGGACGTTTGGTCGCCCACCATATAATATCCGTCATTACAGGAAGTATATTGCATATAACTTGGGCATGAATACCCCGCGGCAAACGCATTGCCGGCAAAAAATAACATAAATAAAGATGTAAAAATCGCCAGAATTCTGCGCAATTTCCCCATAACTTCCTCTCTTTTATGTTTTATGGTAGAAAAAAACGCCATATCTGCGCAAGCGAAAAAGCAATAAATCAATAAAAAAATTATCTTGCCAGGAATATTGACTCTTGACTTTTTTGAAAAGTAGCGTTTTTAGCCAAACAAAAAACCGCCATAACGGCAGTTTTTTTATTCTGGTGGGTTAGGTAGGACTTGAACCCACGACCAAAGCGTTATGAGCGCTCCGCTCTAACCACTGAGCTACTAACCCACGGCGGACATTATATATTATTTATATTTTCGCGCAAGGGAAAAATATTCGCGATTGCGGTTTGTGTTTAATTATGTAATGATTCACGCATGTCGTTGATTGCGCCGATTTTAAGTGAAGCACAAATGTCCGCCTTTAATGCTATCGAGCGGACAAATTCCAATGTTTTAATCTTGGGGCCTGCGGGCACGGGGAAATCAACATTTGTAAACTATCTAAAAGGTGCATCAAAAAAGCGTATTGTTTGCGCGTGTCCGACAGCAGTATCGGCGTTAAATGTCGGGGGGCAAACGATTCATTCTTTGTTCCAAATTCAACCCCGTGATTTTATTATGCCTGAATTTCTGAAATTAAAGGCAAAACCGCGCAATATCCTGAACGCAACAGATGTATTGATTATTGATGAAATATCGATGGTTGCGCCTGACCTGTTGGATGCGATTGATATATTGGCGCGCATGGCGAGGCGCAACAATGCGCCCTTTGGTGGGATTCAGATTGTTGCCATTGGTGATTTGTTTCAATTACCACCGGTGATAACCCGCGATGCGACCCAGTACTATGCATCAGAATACGGTCATGCCAATGCGTATTTCTTTGACAGCAATGTTTATCGCCGCGCAGATTTTATAAAATACAATTTTGATTTAGTTTATCGTCAAAATGATACAGGGTTATTACAGAATCTGATTCGGTTGCGTGGTAATGATACCGGCGCATTAGAATTTTTTAATCGGTGTCGTATTGATGATGCCGAACGGCGCAGTAATGCGGTTATAATCACACCATTTCGTGCCGTGGCCGAACGAATAAATGCATCGCGCCTGGCCCAGATTGATGCGCCATCTGTGGCGTATAACGGTGTGCTGTCCGGTACATTTTCCGAACGCGATGTTCCTGCACCAATCAGTCTGGTATTAAAGCAGGGCGCATTGGTCGTCTTTGTAAAAAATGGTGACAAGTGGCACAACGGCTCAATGGGAATTGTGCGCAGTCTGTCTGCGCGTGAAATTGTTGTGCAATTATTATCAGACAGCCGTGATATCGTAACGGTTAAACCTGAAAAGTGGGCCAAGATAGAATATTCGCGCGATGAAAACGACAGGTTGCAAGAAAACGAAGTCGGCACATACAAACAGTTTCCATTAAACCTGGGGTATGCCATGACAATACACAAGGCCCAGGGCAAGACCCTGGATGCCGTTGTGGTTGATATTTCGCGCGGTGCCTTTGCGCACGGCCAAACATATGTTGCCTTGTCGCGTACGCGCAGTGCGCGTGATATGCACATTGCCGCGCCACTGCGCAATAACGATGTTATTTTTGATAGTCGTGTTTTGGATTTTGTTTCATCTGACTTTTCAAATCAGTAATCATATTCCGATAAAACCATTGACCATTCGCAGCCAGCATATCAAAGTTCACGCCTGGACCCGCCACTAAATCACGGACACTGGGTGTTGGTTGACCGGCCATACGCATTGAATTTCGAATTGCATTGCGTTCCGCATCAAATATGATTTGACCATCTTCGGTCAGGTGTTCTGGATTTGTTAATCCTTCGTTGTCGTGTTCCTTGGTGATAAGTGTGCTGACTTCGCCCGCCGCAAACAAGTTTGCGCCACCCCGGTCAAAATAGGACGGAAATAAATCACACGAATTTTCATAGGCATATTCTGAAAACTTGTTATGCAGGTTCATTTTTGTATCAGATGCCGATGCAAACGACAGTGTTGTAAAATCAGGGTGTTCCAATGGTGTAATTGGACCGTGCTGAATCACAACAATGTTGCGCAACGCATTTCGGATTTCGCGTGCGCCATATCCCATTACTTTCATTTTCTGAACTGTATATGTGCCCAGCATACTAATAACCGCCGCCCCGTGCGAGTGTGCATAAAATCGCACATTTGACATACGCTGTGCCACGATATTGATGTCCAGTCGGGTGCCTGCGGCACCCGATACTAGTATCGGGTTGATTATCATATCATACAGTCGTTGAATGTATTTTGGTGTTGGTTCGGTCTGGGCCATATGTTCAATGTTTTGATTGATTTTTTCGATTGGCGTGGACATGTTTCTGATTCTGTGTCCCGCAGCACGAAACAGTTGTACGCGTTCTGAATTTGTGTCACGCGAACCAAAGTCGTAATACAGCGAATAAATATTGACGCGTTGTGCATCTTGTTCGCCCAATACATGTTTCATTTGTTTGATATAATGATTGGCAAATCGTGGATTGTCGGTCAGTTCACCCCCAAAGACAACAATGCATGGCGAATTAAAATCTATCGCATCAACATCAACGACACCGTATTCATTATCTGGTGTTTTTGGTACAGACTTTATAATGCGCACATTGCTTGGTTTGTAATCCATCGCTTTATATATCCTTTTTCATCATTATGGCATCAACGCCATCATAGTACTTTGGCCGCACCCCAATTTCTGCGTATCCATTGTTTTTGTACAAGCTCCGCGCAGGGGCGTTATCCGCCGCCACCTCTAAGAATATATGTTTTACGCCGCGTTTTTTCAAGTCACCTTCGACGATTCCCAGCATTGCGGCGGCAATACCCGTGCACCGCGCATCGGGTGCAACGCCGATAGTAATTATTTCCGCTTCGTCCAGTGTTGCGCGATAAACGATAAAGCCGTTTTGGCTGGCAATTATTTCACAGCCTGATTTTTTCAAATCACTAAAATCAGCCGCAGACCATGGCTTGTGCGGGAAACATTTTGCGTGCAGGGCGACCAAATCATCTAACATAGTGTGTGTCCTGATATTTATTTAACATTTTGCGATAAATTTGTTCTGCAAATTTCGTATTTATCTGTGTCGCTTGGTATGGCAGTGCAGATGCAGGACGATTGTCTTCCATATACAGTCTGTATGTGACATCTTTATCGCGTGTACATGTCGCACAAACAAAGAATTTTTTCCCGCGTATTGAATACATTTCTTCGCTGTGTTTAATGTTGCGTGCGCCGTCCATATTTAACCATTCATCGTGCCGCTGATGAACATCATTTTCTTTTATCATGTCAAACAGTTGGCATTGATAGTCTTTATAAAAAATTCGTTGAAATATATTTGCCATTTTTATTTACCCTTTGGCTGTTCTGCATAACTGGGGCGCAGATACATTGGTACAACCGGTTCTAAAATACCTGATGCAATTTTGTTTTTCACAATTTGAATGCCCAGTTTCAAATCAAATGGTTTGTGCCCAACGGTGCGTGGCCATTCCATTTGTTTTGTTTCCAGTTCTTCGATTTCCATGGTGCACGGGGCCAGTCCTGGGGCTGCAACAAAGAAATCCCCGCGACCAGAATCCAGTGCAACAAATGCATCCGGCGCGGCAGCCAAATATAAATCAAATACACTGATTGGCACTAATGGGATATTCAGCCCCATCGCCAAGCCCTTGGCATAGGCAATCCCCAGACGGATTCCTGTGAAACTGCCGGGACCAACAATAACGCCAATCGCGGTCAGGTCGCCCCATTTTGCCCCACATTCGTTAATGAACTTTTCGCATTCGGCCGGCAGTGCAACAGACTGTTTTTCCACTGTGATTGTTTTGTATTTGTCGCCCAGTACAAATTCCAAATTTCCACCTGATGTATTGATAATCAGAATCATTTTTGATTCACCTTTTTGTCGTTTAATAAATCAAACATTAAATGCGCCATTGTTCCCACATGTGTTTCGATTTGTTTTTGTGATTTGTTTTCAATCATTACTTGATAGCGCGATGGGCGCAGTGCTTCAATATATTTCGGTGCATATGTTCGTACGGCGATAACTTTATACTTGATGCCATCTGACATCAAAACTTCGTTCACCAGCTCGTCCTGTTTCGCAGGTGCTGTACCAAATGTCACAGTTGTTTTTTCAGCGTTCAACGCATCGCGCACATCCTGGAACAGTTTGTGTTGCGCCATTCCATCGCCAAAGAATACAGTTTTTTCAAAATTAGTATTGTTGTTTGGCATACTATTTACCCTTCATAATGCCTAATCGATATGCATTATGCAGCAATCCGTATATCGTCTTGGCGTATCGTCCTGTATATGTCTGCATATTTGCGGAATAAGGGCTGGTGCGCACTTGCAAGAATTCCACAACATATTCCAGTGTTTTGCGGCTTTTTGGCTGGTACGCTGTGATATCAATACATGTTTGTGTGCGTTCGTCCCATTTATCAACCGCCAACACATGTCCTTTTACCTTTGGTGGCGTATCGTTTGTTTTCCACGAATATGAAATAGGGGACATTTCCAACTGTTTGATATATTTCAACATATCGCATTTATATTGCAGTTCTTGTTTGTGCATGGTTGTTTCCTTGTTTTTTTATGCGCGCAGTCCAAATCCAATTTTCTTGGACATAACCGCCGACTTGCGCAGCGATAATAATTCATCAATTTTTGCCGGCGTAAATTCCGTTTTAACATCTGTACAATCGTTTTCCAGCAGTGCCCGGCGCAGAATCGCGGTCAGTTCGCGTTGCACTTCGCGCACCCCTTGTTCGGATGTATAGTTCTGAATCAGGTGTCGGATTGCATCGTCAGAAATCACAATGTTATCCATGTCCCACCCAGTATCGCGTGCCGCGCGTTTAATTAAATGTTCGCGTGCAATTTGAACTTTTTCATCCATTGCATAGCCTGGAATTTCAATGATTTCCATACGGTCTTTCAGCGCGTTTGACATATTCAGACTGTTTGATGTCGCAATGAATAATACATTAGACAAATCAAAATCCACTTCCAAATAATGGTCGCGGAATGTCTTGTTTTGTTCCGGGTCTAGTATTTCCAGCAGTGCAGATTCCGGGTCGCCACGCCAATCGCGTCCCATTTTATCAATTTCGTCCAAAACGATAACAGGGTTGTTTGCCTTGCACCGTTTCAATGCATCCATAATACGTCCCGTTTGTGCACCGATATAGGTCTTGCGATGTCCACGAAAATGCGCTTCGTCCGAAATACCTCCCAGTGAAATACGATGATATTTACGCCCCAGCGCATTCGCAATAGATTTTCCCAGCGATGTTTTCCCAACGCCCGGCGCGCCAACAAAGCACAAAATAGACCCCTGGTTTCCGCCGGTCTTTTTCATTACCGCAATGTGTTCCAAAATTCGTTCTTTGACCCCGCGCATACCTGAATGTTCAGAATCCAGTATTTCGCGTGCCCGCTGTAAATCGATATCAGATTTATCAGATTTGTCCCATGGCATTGCCAGCAATTCATCTAAATAGGTTTTTATCAATCCGCCTTCATTTGACATTGGTGACATACTGCGCATGCGCCGCCATTCAGACAGTGCTTTTTCCTTGGCGTCTGTCGGCATTGATGATTTTTCAATCCGCTTGCGCAGGTTTTCAGAATCAACCTCTGGATCTTCTTCACCCATTTCCTTTTGCAGTGCGCGCATTTTTTCTTGCAAGATTGCTTCGCGTCGTCCATTTTCCATTTGTTGATGGATACGGCGGTTAATTGAATCTTCTATCTTGGCGGTTTCGCCCAACAGTTTAATTTGTTCCAGTAAAATAATTAACTTTTCCTGCCATGATGGTGCGCACAGAATCTTTAATGCCATATCTGTATCCAAATCCGCCATTTCCACTACAGAATCAATAAACGCGGGCAGGGGATAGTTGTTTATCACACTGCGCAGTTTTTCAGACTTAAACTTGCGCATCACAGATGCCATTGCGTGCATGTTTTCAGCAATCTTGTCACGCAGTGCCAGTGTTTGGTCTGCATCTGCATCGTCAGCAACGATGATTGGTGCGGCGTTTGCAGTAAATGTTCCGCCGTCAACCTGAATATCATCAATGGTCACTGCTGCGGTTGTATAAATAATCGCATGAACTGCGCCGTCCGGCATGCGCAAGACCTGAACAATATCACCAATTGTTCCGATATTGTAAATGTCATTTGGTGTGGCTGGGTATGTCCAACTGTGTTGTGGAACCAATACCAAACGCTTGCCGGCAGCAGTGGCTGCCTCTACGCATTTGACGGACAGTGGATTATCAATATACACCGGCACAGTCAGGCCAGGATGCACAACTAAATCACGAACGGGTAAGATATATTCTTTCATAGCCAATTAAATATAATACATTTTAGCGATAATTCAAGAACTATGAAATCCCAGTTTATATATTAAAAATTATATCAATTCCCCCGCCCGCCAAGGGCGGTAAGAATTATCGGCGCGCATTTACTGGATTACCATACATAAGCCCGCAATAACATGGGGGTAAGATTTATTTGTCAAAGTAATGTATTCATTATTTGAACTTTGCACTCTGAACTTTGAAAAAAAATCCCGCCAATCGGCGGGTTTTTTTATTAACGACGACGGCCGTGTCCACCGAAACCACCGTGTTGTGCACTGTTGCTGGAACGCTTTGACAGATAGCGTGCGGCAATCAATACCAACCATTCCAATGACAACGCACCCAAAGCAATCAATTTATTTTCACAACCTGCAACCCAGCCCAATACATAAACCAGCTGTGCCACAAACGAGATATACAGTACACCAAATACGCCTGTAAAGAATACTTTTTTTACTTTTCCAAACATTTTTTTGCCTTTCTTTTTAATGTCATATTTACACAATTAAAACACTGGGTTTCTGGTGCCAGGTACCCAGCGGACCCCGCAATTGCTTAAACGAATACGGCTAACCATTGCCAACCATATTCAACGCCATCTTAGGCAGCCATTGCAAGGCGAACATTGTCGTTCGCAGCGATTCTATCGCCATTCAGTTTTTATTTGGTTTTTTACGACACCATGTCGAATTCACCCGATTTGTCTTTCATCACCTGTCGAATCTAGTACACCCCCATAGATTTATTTTTTTTCTTTACATGGTGGAGGTGCCGGGTACCGCCCCCGGGTCCAAAATGACTATTTCACAATGGATTCAGAATTATCACTGCATTGCAGCCTAAATATTATAGTCTTTTAGACTGGAAATTGCAAGTTTTTAAGTTATAATGACCACAAAAGGTAAAAAACATGAAGTTCTTGGATCGCGCAAAAATTTATATCAAGGCCGGTGACGGTGGCAATGGTGCCGCCACTTTTCGTCGTGAAAAATATATTGAATTCGGCGGCCCAAACGGTGGTGATGGCGGCCGTGGGGGCGATGTTGTTTTTCGTGCTGTCCCCAATGTGAACACGCTGATTGACTATCGTTATAAAATGCATTTTAATGCCCAGCGTGGCGAAAATGGTATGGGCAAGATGCGTACTGGTGCATCTGGCGAAACATTGGTTTTGCCGGTACCAACAGGTACGGTAATTTTGTCTGAAAACGAAGAAATTGAATATGCTGACTTGAATGTTGACGGCATGGAATACCGCGCGGCGCGTGGCGGTAATGGTGGTTGGGGTAATTTGCATTTTAAAAGCCCGACAAACCGTGCGCCGAAACAGGCAAACGATGGTCTGCCGGGCGAAGAAAGAACGGTTGTTTTGCGTCTGAAATTGATTGCTGATATTGGTTTGGTTGGATTTCCAAATGCGGGTAAGTCAACCTTGTTGTCGGCGGTGACTGCGGCGCGTCCAAAGATTGCGAATTATCCATTTACAACATTAAATCCACAGTTGGGTGTAATGTATGCCCATGATCGTGAATTTGTTTTGGTTGACCTGCCTGGACTTATCGAAGGGGCGCATACTGGTGTCGGTCTGGGTGATAAATTCTTGGGTCATGCTGAACGAACAAAAATGATTTTGCATGTCATTGACGGTACTGAATCCGATTGGGCGGCGCGCTATGCGGCAATTCGTCACGAAATGGATTCGTATGGCGGTGGCCTGTTGAACAAACCAGAAATGGTAATTATAAACAAGATTGATGCGATTGATGACGACGAACTGGCGGAAAAAATGACCGCGTTCAAGAAATCTTTCGGTCGTAAAAAGAAACCTGAAATATTAACCATCAGTGCCGCAGGGAGAGTAGGAATCCAAGAGCTGGTCAGTGCAATTGAAAAAAAGTTCTTGGGGATAACCGATGACACGAAATAAACTTGCCACACATAAATCATTACAGGAAAAGAATATTCACTATCAACTGTCTTGCGCCAAGAAAGAATTGGCGTACAAATCTGATGGCACATCGGTGTTGTTATCTGAACGTCTGCCGACCCAGGTTGAGTTTATTGGTGGTTTGTGGCGGGTTCAAACCCCATTTCCCCACACGATACATCAGGTTCGTGGCATAGATTTTGTGTTGTTGGAAAAATTACCACATACAGAAAAGACATTGTTTGAATTTTATCGCGCTGCGATGGTTGGTGAAAATTGCTATGGTCGTTATGTGGCGGACACATCGTATATTGTTGCAAAATACACGACAAACGACGGTACATTTTGGGGGTATGGCCACACAATTGAACAGGCGCGCGCCTTTTTGGGGGTAAAGTTATATGACCAGTACAAGGATTTGATTCACAAATTCGCCTGTCAGGGACTGGAACAAAACCAACAAAAATAATTTTTTGATTTTTAGCGTATTCTCTGCTAATATCTTTCTACGAACGAAAACAAAAACAAGGAGAAGTACACAATGGTATCATTAAAAGGTACACAGACAGAAAAAAATCTGTTAATTGCATTTGCCGGTGAATCCCAGGCACGCAATCGTTATACATTTTTCGCCAATGTGGCCAAGAAAGAAGGCTATCAGGCAATTTCAAAAATCTTTTTGGAAACCGCTGACCAGGAAAAAGAACATGCATCGCGTTTGTTTAAGTTCTTGGAAGGGGGCGACCTGGAAATCACAGCATCATTCCCAGCGGGCAAAATTGGCACAACTGCTGAAAACTTGGCTGCAGCGGCATACGGCGAACACGAAGAAAATACAGAAATGTATCCAAAATTTGCACAAATCGCTGCCCAGGAAGGTTTTCCTGCGATTGCTGAAATCTTAAAAAATATCGGCTATGCCGAACGCTATCACGAATCCCGTTTCCGCGCATTATTGGAAGCCTTGGAAGACGGCACATTGTTCAAACAGGACAATATTGTTATGTGGCGTTGCACAAACTGTGGTATGTGGCACATCGGGACCGAGGCCCCAACCGTATGCCCAGCATGCTTGCACGAACAGGGCTATTTCATCAGCGAAGGTACAACATCACGCTGTGATACAAACGAAGGGTTCTGTGAATACAGCATCATCGACTAATAAAAATCCCCCAAACGGGGGATTTTTTTATATCGTTCCAACTTTTTTATCGTATCCGACATAGTACTTATACGACTGGGCGATAAAACGCATCAGCACAAATTTTGGGTCGTCAAATCCACTGTATCCATATCGTGCATATTCATCATGCCAAAATTGTTTTTTTAACTTTTTGTCATCTATAAATTCTATCACGCCGTACAGTCGCACTGAATACCGGGTCACTGGATTAAAATAATACAGGCAAGATTTAGGATTTTTCTTGATTTGGTCGTATTTTGGCGTGTCACTGCCGGTCAAGAAATACAGATTCAGCGTATCGGTATTCTTGTTCATTGCGTTCATAATATGTCGCGCATCAGGATAACCGTTTTCACCAAATGTGGCCAGTATAACATCGTCGCAAGATTTCACGACATCGATTACAGATTTTATTTGTTCGGCGTTTTTCATTTTCTCTCCATTTCGTCCAAGATTTTGTTCAGTCGTCGCAGCGAACTATTCGCGCAACCACGCCCACGCCATGTCATGATTTCTGTGCCGGTATCTTGGTCTGCGATTGACATATTAAAATTCCACCACCAAAACCCGTTCAGTGCGCACCAAATTGGTCGGAATTTTTCGCTGCGTTCAGATACCTTGACGATATATCGCGCATCATTTGGCACGGTGTATGTATCAACATCGATATTTCCGTATTCGCCATTGATACCGGTGCCATTAGAATTCGCACGCCCCACGACGACATTGTATCCGCGCCCGTCCATTGCTTCCTTGACACTGCGTCGCATGGTAAAACCACCACGGTCGGCATAGAACACAGCCCCGCGATCCAAAGAATTTGGTGTCACATAGACACTGTTGCAGGCACTTAACAGTATTGCAACAAAGAAAAATTTTACAAGATGACGCATTTCCTATCTCCTTTTTTCAAATTTTATGATAAATTGATATTGCCGCGCAAGGAATTTATATCTTGCATGGCGGAAAATATTCTTGTAAACCGATATTGACCTTGATGGGAATCAAGATCAGGGACGCAAGAAATCCCGCACGTACACAGCGCATTTGAATTTGTCGTGACATAAATTTTCCTTTTTTATTTATATCACCAGTTGTTTGAACAATAAAAAAACAGGCCGCAAAACTGCGTCCTTGTATGCCAACGATTATATCACAAAACGCAAAATAAAGCAATAAAAAACACTTTGTGGCTTTGGTCTTTACTTTTTTTATCAAAAAATATAGAATCAAAATTGGAACGGCGTGTTGCCGTTTCGGGGTGTCAGAACCTCTGTTAAGCATTGTGACGAAATTCGTCACGGTGAAAACGTGCCTTCAGTCATTCGTGGCTGGAGGATGGCGGAATATACCAAATACGCCATACAATACTTAACATTGTTCTGAACCTCCAGCCGTCAGTTTTTCTAATTGGCGGTTTTTTCATTCGTTCGTGAAAAATTAAAAGGAGGTTTAAGAATGAAAAAACACTTAATAATCGCGGGGGCGATATTTATACCGCTTTCTGCAAGCTTTGGGCAAACAGTTATTTTTCATAAGCCGTGTACTGGTAACGGCGCAACAACAACAATGACGGAACCAGAACGAATGCTGTGCGAATCAGGTAGTGTTTATGATGGCAGAAATCCAGCAGGGTCTGGCTTTGGCAATTCAGGCTATGTATCTCCATATACGGGGTATCCGCATTGTTTTGCAATTAAAAACTTTCTGACTAATCCGACGGTTGGTAGTACGTCTTATGAACCATACAGCGACGCTGTAATAATATGTGCAGATAATGGTTTGTATGCGGCTTTAAAGTATATGACGTTGCCAGTATACTGCGCAGATACGCCGATATTACAAGACGGATTTCACGTTAGTTGGGGCGATGCGATAGAATTTAAAAATGCAGCAAAGCTAATATGTTGTGCGAACTATGGCTTTCGGTCAGAATATGAGGGTTATAGCACTGACCCCAGTTATTCGGGTGTTGCACTGGGTGGGCGACCAAAGGAGTGTTTGGACGATGGTACTTTTGGGCCCCGTGGGACAAAATACGCAACCTGTGACAAGGGGTATTACAGTTCCAAGGGTGTATCAAAAACGCTCGCAACATCGGGATATGCCACGACCCTGGGATGCAACCATTGTCGCGGTTTGGGGCATGTGTATGAAGCGACCACGGCGAGTTATGGCGCAACATCACCAACATCGTGTTATTTACCAACGGGCATGACACTACAAGATAATACAGGCGAATTTACGGTGTCATCAAATTGTTATTATAGTAACTAATTATGTGTGTCCAAACCACGGGGCGCGCAAGCAAAATAACACCGACCTTATGATAGGTCGGTTATATTTTGGCGCACCCGGCGCGGCTCCCTCGCACGGTGCTGGGGCACCGGCTGTGGGGCATTCGTTAGCACTCAAACATCGCGATGCTTGTTTTCGTTTACTCATTGTCGAACGCGGCGCGTTCAAACCACGGGGCGCGCAAGCAAAATAACACCGACCTTATGATAGGTCGGTTATATTTTGGCGCACCCGGCGCGGTTCGAACGCGCAATCTCCGCCTTCGGAGGGCGGTGCTCTATCCAGTTAAGCCACGGGTGCTGTGCGACTTATTATACTTATTTTAGTGTCTATGGTCAATTACTTCTGTGCCCCAGTGTCGCGCATGAATAAATTACGCATTGCACGGCGTGGGCCACTTAGTGCGTCCAGTGTCTTTAATGCAGATATAATTAAACCACGGTTTAGGGGTCTGTCTGTTGTGTATTCATAGTATTCAATCATTTTGTGCACATCACGTATATCTGAATTGCGCAACATTTGAATCAGTGCAAATTCATCGGTGGCCAACACAACCGCATCCAAATCCAACAGGCTGGTCACATTGCCTTTGTCGTCAGTCAGTATGTTTCGGGGATTCAAATCACAGTGCAACAGGTGTGTCGTCCCCGCGCGTGATGTCGCGTTTATAATGCCGCTGTAAACACTAACAAACGGTTCGTGCATTTTGTGCTTGTGTGTTGCGCGAAATACTTCAGCATAGTGCAGTGGGCGAATTGTCGCCAAATATTGTTTTGGAATTTGCGACAAGATATTTTGTATGTTTACTACTTGCTGATATGCGTTGATAATCTGTTTGTCTGTAAATCCTTCGTTCACATGTTCGTACAGTGTTTTATCTGGACAGTATTTGTATGATTCAAACCACGCATCGCCAAACGCGTGTGCACAGGCCGGTGAAATATTTATGTCGCGGTCAATCAATAATTCGCGAATCTTGCGATTGTGCATAACGATATTATAGTCGTTAAATTTACAAACCATGGTTTCTTTTGGGCATTTTGCCAAGAATACTGGGCTGGCGGTGCCATTAACGGTTGGTGTGCAAATCTCTTGCACACACGGCAGGGCGCGTTTAATAGCATCATGATAAAATTCATCTGTATGTGGTACTATCATTTTTTTTATCCTTGTTGCAAAGATGCTAGCATAAAATCATCTAAATCGCCGTCCAACACCGCGGCGGAATCAGTTTTTTCAACATTTGTGCGAACATCTTTGACCAATTGATATGGGTACAGTACATAGTTTCTGATTTGACTACCCCATTCGATTTTCTTTTGTGCTGCCTTGGCAGCGTCTTCTTCGGCGGCGCGTTTTTGCATTTCCAGTTCGTACAACTTACTGCGCAGCATTTTCATCGCCATTTCTTTGTTTTGAATTTGGCTGCGTTCGTTTTGGCATGTCACCACCGTGTTCGTCGGTATGTGGGTAATGCGCACCGCGCTGTCTGTTTTGTTAACGTGCTGGCCACCGGCACCTGATGCGCGATATGTGTCAATGCGCAGGTCTTTGTCGTTAATTTCAATTTCAATCGTGTCGTCAATGTCCGGCCATACATCCACAGACGCAAAACTGGTCTGACGTTTGCCATTGGCATTAAACGGCGAAATACGAACCAGGCGGTGAACACCGATTTCGTTTTTTAGCCATCCATAGGCCCGTTCACCACTGATACGATAGGTTATGTTTTTGATACCTGCGGTGTCACCTTCGTGTTCTTCGATAACTTCGCATGCAAATCCGTGCCTTTCGGCCCATCGTGCATACATGCGCGACATCATTTGTGCCCAATCCTGGGCTTCGGTTCCACCGGCACCTGCCTGAATAAATAAGAACGCGCCATTGTTATCCGCCGGTTCGCGAAATAGGGTAATGAATTTTGCCTTGTGTGCACGCACACTCAGATTTTCAATCGCGGCAACTACATCGTCATCATCAGGATCGATTTCATACAGTTCACGCAGGGTTTCTAAATCGCTTTCCAGTGATACCAATTCCCCCAGTGTTTTTTCAAGGCCGGATTTTTTCTGTAATACTGCGCGCGCATTGTCCGGATTGTCCCATAAATCCGGTGCGTTGGCCTGGTCGTCCAGGGCGCTGATTTCTGATTTTAATTTATCAGGGTCAAAGAAACCCCCTGACGGCAGAAATGTCGTCGGCGATTTGTGCAAAAACTTCGTTAATCATAATCATGCTGGTCATCATAGCAGTTTATTTTGATATCGCAACCTTAAAAACATGATTGCCTTTTGTTGGCGATTGTGATAAAATCATTTTAACTAGAGGGACGTCTATGAAATCTTTATTATCGGTTTTCGGGCTGTTGGGCCTGTGTTTGTGCGGGTTTGATGCGTCGGCGGTGTCGGCTGGTGGTGCGCGCAGTATTTCGCTGACAACGAATTCAACTGCATCATCAATGAACCAGCGGGGCAAGGCGGGGTTGGCCAACGCGTACAAGGCTAATCAGCGCAACACATACTATATGATTACTCAGCCTGATGTTGATACGGCGTGCCGTGAAAAGATTTATGCATGTTTGGCGGATTACTGTGGCGATGCGACCGTTGTCCCGGGCCAGCGCGAATCAAAATGTCAATATGCCACCGAAAGCGAATTGTATAACTATACCTTGTTATGCCTGCAAAAGGATAACGAAGTGCTGTTGCCACAATACGATGTAAATACCCGCAACAGTCCGGGCGCAATGAATACGGCGGCGCGCCTGTGCCCATCGTATGTACAGCAAGAATTGATGTCATATCTGTCAATGGCGAATATGGCGAACCAGTTATCAAAGTCTCATTCTGATTTGTGCCTGCAACGCCGCCAGGAACTAGAAGCGGCAATGTCGTGTCATTCGGTTGCGTTGGCATATGGTAACGAAACATCCAGTATGCTGAACACATACTTGACGGATTATTGTGGTGCCGGTATCCCGGGGGGCAGTGCCGAAATGGTGACCCGCTTTGCCAATGCGGGCAATGTCGGTGCAAATATTTGGGGCTGGGCTGAAAAGATTGTCAGTCTGGATTTGAACAAAAAGGGTTCTGAATGGCAGGCGGCGGTTGATTCGGTCTTGGCGGGCTATACAAATCGCATGAATTTGGCCTGTGGCGACAATATGCAATTAAATACAGTGGCGCATACCACATCGGCGGGTTCGAACCAGCCAACAGCCCTGCAAACGGCGGCGGCATTGGCGGTCGGTATGGCGTTCCCTGAAACAGAAAACAAGACTGAAAATCCATACGAAGATTGGTCTGTGTTTATGGATGTGACATCAATGTCCGAATTGTGGGACTATAACACCGCGTACCAGGTGGTCCAGGCGGCATTGTCAAACCCATCAACGACACAAAACGCGTTCTTGACCAGTGCGCAAATGGATAATATGCAGACCGCATACGCCCGCGGAACCAAGGTATTTGTTATTCGCGACAGTGCACGTTGCTATGTGATTCCTGTGGCGCAAATGACACCCCAGGAAACATCCCTGGTGTCCCAGTCGTTTGCAAACTGTATCAGTAAATAAAAAAATCCCCCGTTTGGGGGATTTTTATTCCTATCTATCTGCTTGAACGATATTTGGATTTTTGGTATAATACTGCACATGAAAATATCGCGTCGCAGTGTTTTGAAAATAACAGGTTTTGGCATGCTGGTATTGACGGCATTGCCACGAATGGCATTTGCTGCACGCAATACATTAAAATCATTGCGCACGGGGGTTCAGCCTGGCAATAAAACCCGCCTGGTTATTGAAACTGCATCGCGCCCATCATACACTTTGTCGTATCCAATGAATCAGTTGGTGGTATCACTGGCAAATACCGGTGCAAATACCGCAGTTTCGCCAAAGCTGGCCACTGGCACATTGGTAAAGAATATTACCCAATCGCAATTGGGCGACACATTACAAATTACTGTGAATTTGAACAAGTCAATTGCTGAAATTCAAAAGTCCCAAATTATGATCTTGGAACCCAATGGTGATAACGATTATCGCTTGGTGTTGGACTTTGTTGCGGGTCAAAATTCTGGGACCACGGCTGCCGCTGCCGCCCCCAGTGCGACATACGGCACATCTGAATCATCGGTTTTAGCACAAAAGTATGTAATTGTTATTGATGCGGGCCATGGGGGCAAGGATCCGGGTTGTATCGGCAAGGGTGGTACCCGTGAAAAAGATGTTGTGTTATCGGTTGCAAAAAAACTGAAATCAAAATTGGATGCGACGGGCTTTAAGACACACCTGACACGCAGCGGGGACACATACCTGAAATTGGCAGAACGCGCTGCAATCGCAGAAAAGAAAAAGGCAGACCTGTTTATATCATTGCACGCCAACGCAAACCCCAGCCGCGCGATGAAGGGATTTTCGGTTTACACACTGTCTGAAAAAGCATCAGACGAAGAGGCCAAGAAGTTGGCCGAGGCTGAAAACGCCGCCGACAAAATCGGGGTAGAGGGCTTTACCGAATTTGAAGAAAATATTCGTATTGCACTTTCGTCTTTACAGCAACACGCCGTTGCGGAAATGAGCGAAGAATACGCCACCGGTGCCGCCCGTGCGTTCAAAAAATCGTCTATTGAACAGCAGCCTGGACCCGATGTGCGTCACGCGCCGTTTGCGGTGTTGCGTTCGACCGTGCCGGGCGCGTTGTTGGAATTGGGGCATTTGTCTAATGCCAGCGAAGAAAAATTGTTAAAAACATCTGCGCACCAGGATAAATTGGTCGCCGCAATCGTTAAATCAATCAAGAATTACAATTTTGATGTATAAGAAACCCGCCGATGGCGGGTTTTATTATTTTGTGTGCGATTGTGTTTGTTCTTGGATGTATTTGCCCAGGGCGGTAATTGTCCCGGCACCCAGTCCTACAACAACATTGCCTGGTTTTAATGTTGGAAGCAGTTGTTTCGCCACTGCATCAATTTTACCTGGCATATGTTCAAACTTTGCCTGGGCGGCAAATTCTTGCCCTGTAATGCCTGGGATAAGGGCCTCGGACGCTTCGAAAACATCCGTGACAATAACGCGGCCCGCATTGGAAAACGCGCCTTTGAATTCGTTCCACAATCCTTGCAGGCGTGTATAGCGATGCGGTTGAAACACGGCAACAATATTGTCGCGCGCAAACTTAGTTGCTGCTGCATCCAACACAGCGTTTATTTCTGTTGGATGATGGGCATAGTCATCAAAAACCTGAATACTATTAAATTCATAGACTTTTTGAAAGCGGCGTCCCATACCTGAAAATGTCTTGAAATGTGGTTTTAATTTATTAATATCTGCACCGGATTCATTCAATGCCGCAATAACCGACAGCGCGTTATAGACATTATGCATCCCCGTCAGTTCCAGTTCAATATCAGCCAGCTTTTTATCACGGGCGAATACATCAAATTTAGTTCCGTTTTGTGATGCGACAATGTTTTTCGCCATATAATCTGCATGGTTTTTGATTCCAAATGTGACAAATTTGTCGCCCAAAGTGCGCGCGCCCATATCGTCGGCATTGATAATTGTCTTTTTGGCCTTGGCAATAGCGGCATTAAATGTTTTAACAATATCGGCCATACCATTTTTATAGAAATCCAAGTGGTCTTCTTCTAAATTATTAACGACCAAGATATCTGGTGAATATTTAACCAATGTACCGTCACTTTCGTCCAGTTCCGCAATAAAATAAGGCCCGGATTTGTGCTGTGCATTTGTATGAAGTTCTGGAACAATGCCACCCACTACGAACGCAGGATTTATTCCGGCCATATCCAAAACATATGATGCCATTCCACTGGTTGTTGTTTTGCCATGTGTCCCGGCGAATCCGATAAAGGTTTTGTTGTCCATTTGGGCGCGGTCTGCAACTTCCTTTAACAGGTCGGAACGATGATACACATCAATCCCCAACTGTTTGGCTTTTTGTAATTCCGGATTATTTTCTTTGATTGCAGTACTGACCACAACCGCATCTGTATCATTGGGCAGGTTGCTTTCCGCGTGCCCAATATTAACATTTGCCCCCATTTTCTTGATGGCAGTAATATATTTGCTATCTACGATATCAGAACCGCTGACATAGTGCCCATCCTCTAATAAATATTTGGCCAGTCCACTCATCCCGATACCGCCAATTGCAATAAAATGATACTTTTTCAACATAACACACCCTTATATCTATAACAGGCAGTGTATTACACTATGAAAATATGTCAATATTAAATTAAAAAATCCCTTGCGCAGATGCGTGAATTTTTTTCTACACTGATACCAGAACCAAATGGGAATTGGTTCGGGGCTGTCGTAAGCCCGACTAAGCCGCAGCAACAATATATTTGCTATGCCCCCTGACTGTATTCGCAGTCGGGGAGCTGTCTGTTATAAAATAGGGATGTAACCAAAAGCAGCAGAATCATCGCTTAGTTGATTTACGAACTCCCCGACCGCCATTATTTCCATGGCGGTTTTGTTTGTAATGCCGGGGGGATTCTTGAAAAGATTTTTGTCTGCTATCAAAGAACTGGAAGTAGAATACAACAAACGCATAATGGCGGAACTGGCACGCAATATCGCCACCGCTGAAAAACGCAAAGACAATCTATTGAATATGTATCTGGACGGCAAGATTGACGATGTGACATACAATGCCAAAAATGCGGAACTTGGCACACAACTGGATATTTTATATGGCAAACAACGTGTCCACCGGGCCGCAGATGATACAGTCAATGATACAATCGTGAAATTCTTTCATGCGGCACAACACGTGGCCGACAATTTTATAAAAAGTTCGGAAGTTGATCCAAAACGCACATTGCTAAAATCAATCTTCCGAACTCTTAAATTAAAGGGCAAAACCCTTTGTCATGACTTGGCTTTTCCCTTTAATATATTGGGAATTTATACTGAAAGTAAAAACTGGCGGAGACGAAGGGATTGTCTGATTCCCATATTCGCTATCGCTCTATGGGCCCCTTTCGCTGCGTAAGATTCAAACTGCGCCAAAAGGCTTGTTTTCATCAACTGACGCCCCGAACCCCGCAATCATAGATTGCGAATACTTCGTCCACACTTCCCCAACAGAACAAATAAAAACACCCCCATTCGGGGCGTTTTTATTTATTCTGGCGGAGACGAAGGGATTCGAACCCTTGATAGAGTTGCCCCTATACACGATTTCGAGTCGCGCGCATTCGACCACTCTGCCACGTCTCCATGGCCGCCATTATAATTACACGCATAATATTTTGCAAGACCAAATATTTGACTTTTTTTGTTCACGCATTTACCATGCAAATCATGCAAAAAACATTCAACGAACAGGTTTACGATATTGTTGCAAAAATCCCCGTGGGGCGGGTTGCGACATATGGGCAAATTGCGCAAATGATGGGGCGCCCCCGCTGTGCGCGCTTTGTTGGTTATGCGTCTAATAATCGGGACAGTTGGCACCTGCCGTGGCACCGTGTTGTGTTCAAGGATGGTGGTCTGTGTTCCGGGTGGGCGACAGAACAGTATCGCGCATTGAAAAGCGAAGGGATCAAATTCGATGCCGACGGGCGCGTGATTATGTCTGAATTTCAGTGGGACCCCGAACGCGACGGCGTGCCATTGGATGTTAGGGATTTGCCACTGGTTTTTTAGTAATATTTTTAATCTGCCTTTGGGGCGTTTTGGTATTTTATGAACCATGCATCGCCGCCCGTGTTCTTGCGCATTTTTGCCGTACTCATCGGGGCAGGGGCCAGTACCTTGTCACCCGGCATCCAATTGGCGGGCATTGCGACATTATACTTGTCGGCCATTTGCAGCCCGCGCAGCATGCGCAGTATTTCATCAATATTGCGTCCCAGTACCGCCGGGTATGACAATATCGCACGAATAACGCCGTTTGGGTCGATAAAGAACACGCTGCGTACTGCATGGGTACTGGATGTCGCCGGGTGTATCATTCCGTACAGGCGCGCGACATTAGTGCTTAAATCATCAATGATTGGAAATGTTATATCAATTCCGCCGTTCATCTTGCTGATTGCGTCAATCCACCCCAGGTGACTGGAAACCGCCCCAACGGATAATCCGATGATATCGGTATTCAAATCATGAAACTGTTTAATCACCCGCTGAAATGCGATAAATTCTGTGGTGCATACTGGGGTGAAATCTGACGGGTGCGAAAATAATATAACCCATCGTCCCGAATAATCTGCTGGAAAGTTGACTGTACCATTTGTTGTTTGTGCTGTGAATGCCGGTGCCGTGTCGCCAATTTGTGGGCCGCATTTATGTTCATTGGTTGTTTCATTCATGTTTATCCTCTTGCTTACAGTACCCAGGCTATCAAAACATGTACTGCGCTGATACAGGGACATAATCCGCCAATAAAAACTTTGTCCTTGATAAAGTGCATAAAGATATGAATAATTAAAGGCAAGACAAAAGGATATATACATGAAACGTTCTGACATTATACGCACAATTCAGGTCCAGTTTAAGCATATGCGCCCCAAGGATGCAGCCGCGATACTGGACACAATATCGGACAGCATGATTGATTCTGTGGCCAATGGTGACCGTATTGAAATTCGTGGCTTTGGTACTTTCCAGCCACGCGCCCGTGCGACCAAGGTTGGATATAACCCATGCACTGGTCAATCAATGCACCTGGATGCCAGTACGACAATTCTGTTTAAGCCCAGTCGTGAATTAACCAAGAAAATGAACGGATAAGATAATGTTATTTGGTAAAAAGTCAGGCATAAAAAATCGTAATCGCGAACGCTATGAACGCGTGCGTCGCCTGATGTGGATTAAATGCTCGTCCTGTGACAAGTTGGTCTATTACAAGGATTACAAAGAAAACCTGTACATTTGCCCACGCTGTGGTCGCGCATTCATTATGTCGCCAAAGCAGCGGTTTGACCTGTTGTTTGACGATAATAACTGGGAACGTTTTACATTGCCGACGGTGTCGGATGACCCGCTGAACTTTGTGGACAGATTGTCGTACAAAGAACGCCTGGCGGACGCCCGTGCTGAAAATGGGGTGACTGATGCTGTGACAACGGCCGATGGTACAATTGGTGGCGTGCCATCAACGGTCTGTGTGCTGAATGGTGATTTTATGATGGGGTCAATGGGGCGCGCTGCGGGTGATAGTATCATCGCCAGCATGGAACACGCCATTGAAACCCGTCGTCCATTTATCATGGTTGTGGCCAGTGGCGGTGCCCGTATGCAGGAAAACATCTTGTCATTGATGCAGATGGCGCGCACAACTGTTGCGGTTAACAAGTTGCACGCCAATGGTATTCCATACATTGTTTTACTTACCGACCCGACATATGGCGGTGTGACGGCATCATTTGCGATGCTGGGCGACATTCATATCGCAGAACGCGGTGCGCGCATTGGCTTTGCGGGTCGTCGCGTTATTGAACAGAATATTCGTGAAAAATTACCGTCTAATTTCCAGACTGCGGAATACCTGTACGAACACGGTATGGTTGACATGGTCGTTGCGCGTCATGAATTGCATGACACACTGGCCAAGATTTTGGCGGTGTTAACCAAGCAACCGCGCGAACCCAAGAAAATTAGTGCAACCACACCTGCACACGATTCGTCTAAAAAGATTCGTGGCATGGGTGAGACCGAGGCCTATGACAAAGTTCTGTTGGCGCGTCACGAAAACCGTCCACAT
Source organism: Candidatus Enterousia sp. (assembly GCA_045635705.1). Taxonomy (GTDB): domain Bacteria; phylum Pseudomonadota; class Alphaproteobacteria; order Rs-D84; family Rs-D84; genus Enterousia. The sequence goes on along the minus strand of JAZTWE010000035.1, from coordinate 1,425 downwards.
TTCTTGGACTACATCAACGGCATTGTTGATGATTGGACATACCTGGCTGGCGACAGATTATATGCCGAAGATGCCGCCATGGGTTCCGGAATTGGGTTTTGGCGCGGAATTCCTGCGGTGATTATTGGCCAGGAACAAGGTCGCACAATTGAAACCCGTCAAAAGCATCGCTTTGGTATGGCGAACCCCGACGGTTATCGCAAGGCCCAGCGTATGATGCGCCTGGCGGAAAAGTTTGAATTGCCACTGATTTCACTGTTTGACACGGCGGGCGCGTTTGCGGGCCGCGAAGGCGAAGAACGCGGCCAGTCCCAGGCGGTTGCATCGTCAATCGCGGCGGGTCTGTCTGTTCGTGCGCCGTATGTTGCCGTTAATGTTGGCCAGGGCGGTTCTGGTGGCGCGATTGCAATTGGAACCGGCGATAGAATACTGATGATGGAAAACGCGATTTATTCTGTTATTGCCCCTGAATCGTGCGCCAGCATCTTGTGGAAAGACAACAAGTTCAAGGCTACCGCCGCCCAGGCGATGAAACTAACCGCGCGCGACATGGCGGACATGAATGTTATCGACGGCATTATCAACGAACCGGCCGGCGGTGCACACACAGATTGGCAGACCACAATGGAACTGTTGGCGAATGCCGTGGCCGAACAGGTGATTGATCTGCAACAGATACCGATATCTGAATTGCCGGCGCGCCGTGCGGAAAAGTTCTTGGCGATGACCCGTGATGTTGAAATTTATCAGCCGGATCATGCGACCCTGGACGAACATTAAAGAACCGCCAATTGGCGGTTTTCTTGTGCTGTCGTCGATTTTAGTAAAAATAAAGATTTTCGGGCTTGCAATTATTTTTATGATTCTATATAATGCAATCCGCACACAGTTGCCGGAGCGTTGGCAGAGTGGTAATGCAGCAGATTGCTAATCTGTGACCGAGATTTTTTGGTCCATAGGTTCGAGTCCTATACGCTCCGCCATAAATTCACCCGCCATTCGGCGGGTTAATTTTTGTCGCGGACGTTGGACGAGAACCGTAAAGGTTCGATACGGAGTAGATTTGGGAAACGGAGTGTCCCCAAATCGTCACGAGTGGAGAGGGGTGTCCCCGCCCGAATGCATGCGGGCAGGGGAGTCCAGTCCTTTTGCGCCCGCCATAAATTCACCCGCCATCCGGCGGGTTAATTTTTGTCGCGGATGTTGGACGAGAACCGTAAAGGTTCGCGTGCGTTGTAGACTAAGGATGCTGGGCACAACGGCAAGTTCTCCTCCAGGGAGGAGTACTTATTGTCATCCCGTGGTCAAGCCACGGAATGACAGAATTTTTGTAAAAAATTCTGTTTATGAATACTCAACTAAACTTTTCTTTATCAAAGTAATTATGTACATGTCCCACGAAGCGTTTTGCGAAGTGGGATTCCA
>JAZTWE010000034.1:0-24222 GCA_045635705.1 Candidatus Enterousia sp. | reverse complement strand
TTCACAGACAGGTTCCGGTATTGATGCCATTTATCGCGGGCGCAAGGTTGGTGAAATAACCTATGTCCGTGTTGGTATTGATAAACTGATAATCGATTATACTGGGGTTGACCCGGAATTTCGTAACAGACAGGTCGGTCTAGAACTGGTGCGTGCAGTTGCCGCCATGGCGCGGAATCAGAATCGGCGTGTTATTGCGCTATGCCCGTTTGCACGCGCGATGTTTAATCGCTATTCTGAATTTGACGATATTCGTTTAATGAATCATCACTGATTCAGATTTTCTGACACAAAATCCCAGTTAACCAAGTGGTCCAAATAATTGTCGATAAAATCGCCGCGCTTGTTTTTATAGTCTAAATAATACGCGTGTTCCCACAGGTCCAGGTTCATAATCGGTTTCATGTCGTATGCGATGGGGGTGTCGGCATTGGTGGTGTTAACGATTTTTAGTTGCCCATTATCCCGCACCAACCACGTGTATCCGCTGCCAAATACAGATGATGCTGCGGATTTGAATGCATTGCGAAAGTTTTCTGCACCACCAAATGCCTGGACGATTTCGTCTGGCATTGTTCCGTCGCAATTTGGGCACATTCCTTGAAAGAAAAAGTCGTGATTATAAATCTGGGCAGCATTGTTAAATATTTTTGCGTCGCTGGGTTTTTCTGCGCTTTGTTTAATAATTTCGTGCAAAGACACTTTTTCGTATGGCGTGTTTGCAATCAGTTCGTTCAGGTTCTTTATATATGTTGCGACATGCTTGCCATGATGTGTTTCCAGTGTGTCTGCGGAAATATATGGTGCCAATGCATCTGTGGCATAGGGCAGGGGAAATTGTGTCAGTGTAAACATTTTTATATCCTTTGTTGCTAATATTGTTGGCGCAGCCCCCATAAAACACAACAGGAAAGAAATAACATTTTTGTGATAAAAAGGGCTTGCACGAATTACATGGGATTTTTTATAATCGGGGTATCTAATAAAGGAGAATACATGAAAAAATTATCAATCTTATCAGCTATTTTTGGTTTGGCATTTGTTGCGAATGCATCTGCGGCCGATATTACAATCTATCATTCGCCAACATGTCCACACTGTCACCATGCGCGCGAATTTATTTCCAGCACATTGGTCTATGAATATCCTGAATTAAAAGTGACCGAAGTAAACGTTATGGACCAGGCAAACCTGCCAATGTTCCAGGAAGCGTTAAAGAAATGTGAATACGAATCGGGTGGTGTGCCAGTATTGGTTATCGGTGAAAAATGTTTCCAGGGCTATGCTGATTTTATGGCTGATGAATTGCGTGATGCTGTATCTGCGGATTTGTCAGATGAACAAAAGGCAGTTGCGGCTGAAAACAAAAAAGCAATGGAATCAGATGCTGAAAAATTCAAATCAGAACATTCTGATCGTGCAAATGCTGTTTCTGAATACTCGGCTGCTGCGGCCGCTGCCCCGGTTGCTGAACCCGAAAAAAAAACTGACGAAGGTGGCTCTGTTGTATGGTTCTATGTCTTGCTGATTGCCTTGGTTGCTGGCTTGGGCTTTGTTTTGGTCAGAAAAGACAACAAAAAGAAATAATAACAGGTTTGGAAAAATCAGATGTTTGATTTAACTGTGCTTGATTATGTTTATGTGGGCGTTGTATTGGCGTCCACAATTTGGGCAACGATTCGCGGTGGTATTTATGAAACTGTCGCGACAATGTCCTGGGTCATTGCGGCGATTTCTGCGCGTTTTGCGTCCCCGTGGTTGGATTCGCTGTTGCAACGCTGGTTTGATTTGTCTGAATCAACGGTTGGGACATTGGTTGCGTCATACTTTATTGTATTTTTTGCAATCTTGTTGCTGGTTGGGTTCTTTAACCAAAAACTGCGTGACAAGATTCAGGCCAGCATAATGAATGTCACAGACAAGACGCTGGGGGTAATCTTTGGTATTGTCCGTGGTATTGTTGTTATGGGGATTTTCTATTGGTGTGCGGTTTGGTATTTTTCCGATGCACCGTTTATGCCGGGTTGGATTGCGCATGCGCGTACCCGCCCTGTTATGCAGATGACGGCGGTAAAGTTGGACGAATGGTTCTTTCCGGGTGATGAAAATAAATTACTGGCCCGTGATATGGCCGGCACACACGAAGCGATAGAGATTTATAAAAATCTGATAAATCCTGCGGTTGCGTCACAGACAAAAAGTGATTCACAAAAATCGGGTGCGGCCGTGCCTGCGGATTCTGAAACTGGTTATAAGTCATCAGAACGTGCCGCGCTGGAAAATCAGTTGTTGCAAATTGAAACAATTGCGCGTGTCGCCGAAGAAATCGAAAGCAGTCAATCTGAAACTGTCGAATAAAAAAATCCCCCAGTTTGGGGGATTTTTTTCAAAAACACCAATGTACGGCCAATCCGACAAAGTTAAATCCGTGGTTTATATCGGTAAAATTGCCGTTTGAAAAATGTTGTGTAAAAAATTCAGCGCGCACGCGTTTTCCGATGTTTTTACCGATAAATACCCGTTCCCCGAATACCAGTTTGCTTTCAACAAACCTGTCGCCACTGTCGCGCATGTATGGACCCAGTCCGACACCCGCATACCAGCCGCACCAATCAAACAGTGCGACATCAATCGCGATTCCGGCCGCGCCAAACGATGCGCCGTCTGCACTGTTGTACGCAAAGTTTTGTAATCCAATCAGGTTAATCCGCGATGGCAGGCGGAACAGCGAAATTGGCTGGCTGTATTGCACCATAATCATTGTCATCGGTGTAATGCGCCAGTCCCACGGACCGATTAAGTGCCCCAGGTCGCCTTGACCAGTGCTTTGCGCGACGAAAATGCCAATGGAATTTTCGGTATGGTGCGCGAACATTGGGTTTGCGATTGCGTGCCATGGCATTGTGACAAGAAGCGTCAGGACAATTTTTTTCATGCCATAAATTATATTCGTGTCTGTGGTAAATCCAATTAGATGTAATTCCCAAAAAGTCTTGAAAAATTAGTGTGCTGGCACGACTAAACCCTTTACAGGGTTGCGCAAAAATGTTATAATTAACACAAAATATGGCGCGTACCATTGGTTGCGTTGCTATAAAACAACAGATTTCCAGGCGGTCCTGGATAATTAGGGGGAGTTTTATGACAAAACATAATCTCGCAGGGTCAATGAAAAATGCGATGGGGACAGTTTTTTTACTGGCCGGTGCGTTTTTTGTGTGTTCTACATTTTTGTCTATGCGTGCGGTTTTTGCTGACCCAATCACGCCAATTGTGGATGGTATATCTGCGCCCCAGGCTGGGCGTGGTGGCGTAAATCGTGCCAGTGGCCGAACCAGTCCGCGTAATAACGCGTCGCGTGCAACTGTTGCGCGCACTGCGGCGATGCCGGCAAGTGTTGCGGGTGCAACTGGGGGTAATGTTGCGGCATCTCGTGGGACGGTGGTGCGTGGTACTGCGTCGCGCAGTGGTGATGCCGGGGCAATCGTGTCCCGTGGTGTGACCAGTCGTGCGGTATCAAATCGTGCGTCGGCCACATCGGGTCGTGCGGTGGTATCGCGTGGTGCGACAAATGCATCAATTCGTGCGGGCGCAACAACCGATCGTGCGGTTCGCGGGCGTACAAATACCGTGAATTCTGCCCGTGTCTCATTACAGGGCAGTGCAATCCGTGGTTCCAAGGCATCAACATCAAGTGCTTATACTTATTTGTCGAGCAAACTGTACACCGGTAATTATTCAAATATTATTGATTCTTCGACAGGTTTAATTTCATCCGAAGCGTACAGTAACTGTATGGAATCGTATTATACATGTATGGATGAAATCTGTACTGCGCGTAACGCGGCCCAGCGTCGTTGTGCGTGCGCCGGTCGTGTTAAGGCCTTTGCTGAGGCCGAAGCCGCCCTGGAAACAGCAAACGAAGAATTGATAGAGGTTTCAGGTCAGTTGGCATTGTTGATCGCCACCAAGGGCAAGGATGTTAGTGCAGCATTCCAATTAACAGATGCTGAAAAGATTATGAACTGTGCCGCCTATGTTGAACTGATTAGTGGTGGTGGCAGTGATGATGAAATAACAGAATGGTGCGCCGCACATCCTGAATATGTCAGCAGCGGCACAACAACCTGCAACAAGACTACGCCGCCGACCTATTGCGATACGATGGCTTCTGACTATGGCTTTACCCTGGAAAGCTTGGGTGGTTCTGGTTCTGATATCTTGGCCAGTTTGAAATCATGGGCCGATGCCAAGGATAATACAATTACCATCCTGACCAGTGACGATGACAAACTGGATACTGCATTGGGTGACCTGTCATCAATCGTCAGTGGTATTTCTGGCAGTGTTGCTGGGGTCTTGGCTGATGATTCTGATTTCAAGGATAGCCTGGCCGAAACATGGGGGTACGAATTATTTGAATATGCACACAACAATGTTTGTGCCCGCGTATTGGATTCTTGCTTTAACGGTATCTACGAGGCGTGCGGCGCGCCACCATCGGGTACCAAGTGCGGCAATGGTGCGTCACAGTGTCCATATAATTATAACAGTGTAATTTCTGTTAATAATTCGGGTGACTATGAATTGAACTTTGTCGAAGCGAACAGTGGTTATAACGCATCGAATTCTGCGACATGCTTTGGTTATACCAGTGCATCTGGCGATCCATACAATTCATTGCGTAAACCGGTTGCGGATGCCCGTCGCAGCATTATGCAGAAATACGCTCTGGATGCGAATGCAGACTGCGATGCGTATGGCGAACAACTGCGTACAACGGCACAAAACATTGGTTATCAAAAGGTTGCTGCCCAACAGGCATTGGAACAAAAGCGTCTTGAATTCTATCAAGAAGAACAGGAATCTATCAAGTCTGCTGCGGTCACGGCCGGCAATAACTATAACGAATGTTTAAGCGAAATCATCGACTGCTACGAAGAAACAGCTGATGACGAAGATAATTGGACAACGGCACGCATCAAAACATATTGTGCCCAGATATCCAATGTTCCGCATTGTTACGAAGAAATGACATGTAATCCATCGACATCACAGTTCAAGGCTGTTATTGATGTTGCGGATTCGACCAGTTGTAACAATTCCCAGGATTACACGACCAATACATGTCGTAATATTGTGACCCTGAATGAAATCTTGAATGGTACCGGTGCCACAAAATTAGCGGATTCAAAGGCGCTGCAGGGAAGCAAGGATTCAGCGGCAATCCGTGAAACCTGTATGCAGGAAACATGGGTTCAGGAAATCCGTGACTGGAAAAAAGAAACATCTAATGTTAATTAAAAATCCCCCGTTTGGGGGATTTTTTTGCAAAAATTCTGTTTATAAATACCCCGCTAAACTTTTATTTACCTCTGTATCGTCTGTCCGATAATCACTAAAAAAACACCCGATAGATTGTTTGTGTATAAAACTTTCGACAAAATGCTTGACTTTTGGCTAAAAAAATATAGAATTTGCATAAACTTTTCGCCAAAACGGCGTAAATAGATTAAATAAACAAACCAAAGAGCAAGAAGAATGAGCGAATATGCAATCTTTCAAACCGGCGGCAAACAGTATCGCGTTGCACAGGGTGATATTGTAAAAGTTGAAAAACTGAATGCCGAAGGCAAAGTTGAATTTGACCAGGTCTTGATGGTTGGTGACAAGGTTGGTACACCATTCGTTGATGGTGCCAAGGTTGTTGCCGAAGTTATCGAACAGAAACGTGCTGACAAGATTTTGGTTTTCAAAAAGAAACGTCGTCAAAACTATCGTCGTACTGCGGGTCATCGTCAGTTCGTGACTGTTTTGAAAATCACAGAAATTAAAGCCTAAGGAGCGAAATTATGGCACATAAGAAAGCGGGTTCCGCATCATCAAATGGACGCGACTCGGCCGGACGTCGTTTGGGCGTTAAAAAATCTGGTGGCAGCCGCGTAATCCCAGGCAACATCATCATTCGTCAGCGTGGTACATCTGTACATCCTGGCCTGAATGTTGGTATGGGTAAAGACCACACATTATTTGCGAAAATCGCAGGTATTGTTAAATTCAAAAAAGGCAATGGCGACAGACGCACAGTATCTGTTGTTCCAGAAGCCGATGCGAAATAATAAAAATCCCGCAATTGCGGGATTTTTATTTTGATTCTTTTATTGATTTGTAAATTTGTTGCACTTTCCCGTACAGGTTTTTTGCCGCCTGTTCCACATCTTTTTTTACCTGGTTGCCGAAACTGTCGTTGATATCGCCACCCAGTTTCTTGGCGATGTCTTTGGATTTGTCCGCAAACCACCACACTAATGCGCCCGTCAACAGTGTAATCCAAAATCCTTGATTTTCAATTGTCGGCACACTGGCGGCCAGGTTTGTGCTGACTGTTCCGGACAACAGTGCTGTACAGAACGCAATTACAATCGATAGTGACACAAAATACAATGCGGCATTGATAAATCGTGTGATTTGCTTGTCCAGTTTTTCTGCATTAAACAATGCCAAGAATCCATTAAATATTCCGCCTGCGATACCACTGTATGATGTTTGTCCAACTGTTTCTGCGATTGCAGTAAATGGCAGCATAAACACCGTCAGGAATAAATCTGCGATAACGCCCAGTGCCATAAACGCGAACCGCCATCCGATAACGATAAATTGCACAACAAAAACCACCCCAACGATAAATGTAAAGAAACTGGTGCCGATACCTGCGCGCATCCATTCCAAACCTGCTGCAATTGCTGTATAACAGAACCCAGACAGTCGTGTCGGTACGCATATCATATCGGCCGCCGCTGTCCCGTTTATAATACTGTTGCTGGAAATGTTTGCCACGGCATAGTTATGGATTGCAGCACATGTATCGGGCAGGCTGGTACCCGCACTGTGCGCGACCACATCCAGTATCATGTCTGATATATATGCGCCCACTGAAATAATCGGTCCCATAATCCACATAAATACCTGGGCGGGGCCCGCGCCCAAGATTAGCAACCAGATTGTAATCATGATGCCTTTTCTGATAATACTTTCGGTCAGTTTTTTTACATTACTGGTATTGGTCATCATTTGGTATGCTTCGGCCATAATCCAAAACGCATACGCAATCAGAATAAATATAATTGCAAATCGTACCAACGACGAATCCAGTATGTCGGCCAAATACGACATCGCGTTCATAAATGCCAGACCCACTTTGGCCTCTATCGGGACATAGTCATCAACCAATTGATTTTCAAAGTTGCCCTGAAATTGTTCCATGTCTGCGCTGACCTGGCCGACGAATAGTTGTCGATTGTTTTCTGTGGCCCACATACCAAAGTCGCCGATATCAGGCATGGCGACATTTGATTCTGCGCAAATCGCGGGCATCGCCAAACATGCTGCAAAAATTGCGACCAAGAATTTCGATAAAAATCGGCGAATTATTTTCATCAGTCTTTACCCATTGCCTTTGATATCTTTTCTGCGATTTGCACCGGTGCATGTATAATCTTTTTGCCTAAATCGTATGTCCATGCGCCAAAGTCAAATTGTTCCCCGGTGCTGACATCTGCGTCTTCGCCCGGCACAGGCAGTTTAATTATCCCTGTCGGTATCAGTTTATCAATACGCGGCGCAACCGCATAGTAATACAATGCGAACAGTCCAATCATCAACAGCATAAATTCAAATCCATTGCGCAAAAAGTCGAATGCCCCAGGGTATTGTGCCTCTACCATTTCTGATTGTTGGATAAAGCATGTTTTGAATTTATCTTTATCCATCTCTCCATCGCTTAGTCCCACGCGTTCACATGTGGCAAACACATTCATTACCGCCATTGTTTGTGTGTCTGGGTTTTTGGGTGCTTGTCCCATCAGTGGTGGTAAAATCGCGCTGTATCCGTCGTATGGCCCTGGGAAAAATGCATCTGCCGCATAGGATACTGTTGCATATAAAATCACAACCTTTAATGTGATTGCGATAATTCTGACCGCCGATGATACCAGCATTCCCAACGCTTTTTTGACCAGTCCACTGGCCATTTTCCATGTGCCTTCGAATGCGGTTGCTGCTAATAATAATGGCATGAATATAATCAAGAACACCAACTTGAACACCACGGACAGAATCTGAAAGAATAAATCAAACCCGATAATCAGGAACATTATTACCAATGCCAATCCCGCAATCCATGTAAACGCGCCACCACCCATGCCCATCCATGCATAGTTCATCATTGCAAAGCCGCCTGCGGCCCCCGCCAGCATAACACTGTTTATATTTCCAACAACACATGTAAACGGTTCCAGTATTGGGTTTAATATGTCATCACTGCTGGTGTTTGTGTTTGTTGTCAGTGCGCCACATTGTGTCGCGTCATTTACACCGGTTGCCACCATAGACAGTTCTGCGCCGATATATAATACCGGTCGTATTGTTATTTCGGATACTGTACGCAATGCTGTTGTTCCACCCATTCCCAATGCGCCCATCAGTGCGCCAACGAACAGAATCCGTACGGCTTGTTTCCAAATCTTGTCGAACCAGGCCTTGAATTCCAGTTTGCGTTCCTTGCCATCCAGTGCGGTTGTCTTTTTCGCGGCATCAAACAGATATTTGCCCGTGGTTATAAACAGGAATAAACCAAAACCCAATGCAACCAATACCCAAACATAATCGATAATCAGTGTCCAAAACTTGTCCGTGGCGGTGCCGATTACGCCAAACAGTTCACCGATATATCGGCACAGAAAACATCCGTTTGCGTTTGCTACATCGCCGCCTGCGCCAATCGCGGTCAGAAAGTTATTCATGTTTGTATATGTCAGCGATGCCCCACCAATCGACGACGACAAATACCAAATTCCCAACCCCAGTGCCACCAGCACCACAATAACACGCACAGCCATCAAAATGAATTTAGCCTTGGTCATTTACTTGCTGTCCTTTTTATCGTCGGGTTTTACAATTGCTTCACCGATTTTCTTCATCGTATCCCACACTGCGCCGGTCAGTTTCATTGTATCATCGGCCAGTTGTTCACTCAATTTATTTTCAGTGCTGACATTAAACGCGGCCAGTGTCATATCTGTCACTTTTGGTATTTGTTTTTGCAGGAACGATATTACATAAACCAATACAACCGCACTCGTCAATGTCATGTTTGCCAGGTTGTCGGTGTTCAGGTCGCCCGCAAATATTTCGCCACTGGTAATTGCCTGCATCAGATCCACACTGGACGCGCCCGGCGCAGAAAAGAACTTTGCGATAATAACCATTATCACAGTATATGTTATAACCGCTGCGGCCAGTGAAATAATCGCGTTAATCAGATTTTTGAATTGGTGTGTGCCGACATTCTTGCCCAGTCCCCCCATCCATTTTGGAACATCTGCTGCGCCCTTGAACGCGAACAGTGCCAATGACAGTGGAAAGAAAAATGCAAAGAATGCCATCGCAATAATAATGTCTGCGAAATAACAACAAAAACGAAAGAACAGCAAGAAAAATTCCTTGGTCAGATATATTCCAATCATCAACAGGATTATATGTTTGAACAGCGCGCTGATACTGGTCAGGGCACTCCATGAAAACGCCTTGTCAACGATTGCGATACCCAGTTTGATGTACGACTGAAACTGTGTAATCGTGGTCTTCATCAGTACGATAATTTTATCGCGCAACTGTGGGCGATAGAATCCATTGTCGGACATTTTCATTGGTTGGTATGTGACCTTTTCAACCACTGATTCTGTATTTGTGTTCAGCATTGTTTGTGTGTAAACTGTGGCCATTTCTGCAACAGGTTCAAATGTTATTGTCGTTATAAACCGGGGCAGGGTGACACCAAAACTAAGAAAACTCATCGCGAACAGTGCGCTGACAAAAACCTTTTGAATTGATTTTTTGTACATTGGGTCTGGCGAACCATTTTTTATATTCTGCCAAACGGCGTTCAATGCAAAGAACGCGAACAATACACAAAACAGCACCGCACAGAACAGCGCAAATTTATCGTACACACGTGCGGCTGCATCCGATACGATTTGAAACAGCCGGTCAAACATCGGACAACCCCAACATTGCACGCTGGCATCAACAAAAGGATTTAGCCACTGGTTCATTTCTTTTTAATCCATCCTATTGCTGTTCCGATATCGTTGGTTAATTTTTTTGCCCCACCCCACAGGGTCTTTGCATCACCCTTGGCCTGGTTATACAATCCGTCCATTCCGCCGACATATTTCTTTAATTGTGCCTGGGTCATATCGAATATTTTGAACATTAGGTAAAAGGTCAGCACCGCGCTTAGCCACATAATAGAATGTTCGCCAAACACGCTGGCGGTGTTTGCAATCTGGGGCACATTTGTGGTTGCTGTTCCGCCTGCGGCAACAACAAACACTGATGAATTCCATCGGAACAATGCCTTGATGATTGCCAGGTTAATACATAGTATAAATGCGCACGCAATCATTGTCACAATCAGTTCCTGAACCGCCTTGGTAATGCCCGCGAATGCTGGCCAAACATCAAACCACTTGCTATTGGATTTTGCCACATAACTCAAAACCTGGAATGGGTACAGTATCAACGCCATACCAAAATTAAATATTGCCTGGATAACCAACAGTGCCATAAACAAATTACTGCCGACAAAGGTAAATATTAAAATAATCCCCGTTATAATATTCAACAGTCCTTCGCCCCCATGTGGCATCAGTCCCAAAGTGCTGCGCAGGCCAGTGTTCAAATAATCAAAGCCTTTTTTGATGATTTGATTATTTGCATGCGACAGGTCAGAAACAGGTTGTACCAAATATTCACACGATTCCTGTGATATCCATGCTTTTTCAACAATGTCGGCGGGGCATTCGATTCTTGGTGCTTGGATGCCGGCCTCGTTAACTGTGTCTGTTATTGCGTGTGTATAAATCGCGCCAAATTGCAAGAATGGATTAACCAGCCACTGTGTCACAAAAACGGGTTTCAATTGCAACAACACCGCCGCTGCGATAATCGCGCGAACCGCTGGTTTCAGCATGTTTTCTGCGATTGTCCAACCTGTGACATTGCCGCTGGCCAATTCGCCACCACCTGAAAATCCAAATATTTCCCCCCATCCCTTTGGGATATACAGTTTTAACACATACATTGCCAATGTCACGGCCAAGAATCCCCACACCAGGACATAGATTATTCCATCGCCATTTCCCACAAAGAATTCATAGCCGCCCGTTGCAATCGTCATCATTGCATCCAAAACAATTGGCACAAATGGCGACAGGTCCAACGCATCCACGATATTTGCGCTGGCCACGCCTGGGGTCAATGCCACCATGGCGGAAACGATGCCTGGAAACAACTTTTTGAATAAATTCATCTCTCTCTATAATTATTATCTTTTCAATTATATCACATTTGGGACAAAATGTGATATACTTAAAAGCAATGAATCGTATAAAAAAATTTTGGATTACATTTTTGTCCTTTTTGCCATTTGGGGCGGGGGCGGCTGCACCAATTGTTGTTGGGGGTATTGCTGGCGGTATTGGATTGGCGGGCTTTTCGATTTATCGCAGTGCGTTTCCTGTAAACATGGCCGACGCGTACAGTTTCTTTTCCAGTTGTTGGACGTGCCAGTTGTTTTCCGACATTATGGCGACCATGTCGAATATTTTGCCACCTGTATATCATGCGATTGGTGCGGTAATTGTCCCGTTTGCGGTGGTGTTAAGTGCGATATGGTTTGCATGGCGAATAATTGGCAATTTTGTTAATGAAAAGATTGATAACCCGTGGAACTTGACCAGTGCGTTTGGCACGCATCTGATAAAACTTGCATTTGTCAGTGCGCTGGTTGTTGCGCCGCTGCCCCGTCTTGTCAGTGAAATTGCGATTGAGCCGATATTTAACATTGGTTTGTCTGTTAACCGTTTGGTGACTGATAACGAATCGTTTGATACATGTGTTGTGGCGACTGCCCTGGCTGATAGCGTGTCTGTTGATTCAGGGGCGGCGGATCGTGGGGCGTTTTCACCGAATCTGCGCAATAACCTGGCGTGTGAATTGGCGGGCGTGCACCAGATGACCGGCCTGGGGATGACAGTTGGCTGGACGATGTTAAATATGTCATTTAATGACGAATATATGCACAAGCTTATGTGGAATGTTCCGATTTTCCCGAATGTGCCGATATTCTTTTGTGGATTGCTGGTGTTGGTGCTGTTCTTTTGGGCACTGTTGCCAATACCAGTATATTTTTTGGAAATATTTATCAAGTTATCATTGGATTTAATAATGTTGCCACTGATGCTGTTGTCGTGGCTGTTCCAAGACAAGGCCAAGGATTGGAAAATCGCACTGCCCAGTGCGGCAAAATCGATTCAGCAAATAATAAACGATGTAATCAGTGGCACGGTTGGAATTGCGTTGGTTGGTGTATTTGTGACATTTGCGATTATGTTCCTGGATGCTGTGTTTGGTGATTGGGCGGGTGTGTCTCGATTGGCGGCGGCATTGGCCCAAAACGATTCGAAAATATTGATGGATGGCTTGATGTTACGGGATGACAGCCTGATAACAGTTGTCTTGATGGGTATATTTATGGCGATGTTTATGACAATGATTCCTGCATTGGTTAAGACTTTATTCAATGTTCAAATATCCCAAGACTTCTATGACACAACAAAAAAGAACATTGATACAATGTGGCAAGGCCTGAAAAAGTGGTACTCCGCAATGAAAAAATAAAAAATCAAGTCCTTTATTTAACCTGACCCCCTTTTTTGTGCAATCCGAATCTGATATAATTCTTAGCAATGAAGCAGTTTCCGATTCTTTATTGGCCGCGTCGAACAACTGGGGATAATACATACCAGTTGGCGCGCAAGGTTATAAATACCGCCGCCGGTGTAATGCCTGATGTTATAACTGGTGATTTGGACCTGTCCGCTGTGTTCCAGCAGAATCCAAACGCAGTTGTTTATTATCCTGTATTTTGCGAATCGACGGGCTGGTGGGGTGAATTGCTGGGTGGCGATGCGGTCGTCACTGATAAACTGATAATTTCACCAGAATGCCAGTTGATGGTTATTGAATTACAGAAAAATGCGCGTGCCAGTGGTCAGAATCAGCTGTTGGCGGCGGAAATCTATCCAACCAGTGGCTTTTTCAAAAAGATGAATTCTGGGATTGCGACGGTTGCTGATATGTTGGCGACGGATGCTGGTACGATATTGGCGCTGTTTTCGGGGCGCAATCCGTCCCAGTTTGTAAATGTGCTGGAATCGACGGGCAATTCATACTTGGGTTGTATTGGTCGATATTAAAATGCTAATATTGCTTGCTTTCTGTAAAAATCCTTGTATAATTGCGTGGCTAAAATAAATCAAAGGATTGCATTATGAAACAAGGAATTCATCCTGAATATCACGAAATCAATGTCACCATGACAGATGGCAAGACTATCAAAATGTACTCTTCTGTAAAGAAGGATTTGGTTCTGTCAACTGACAACTTGAACCATTCTGCATGGACTGGTCAGCGTTCAAACTCCGGCGAAAAGGGCCAGCGCGCTGCCGAATTCAAAAGCAAATTTGCTGGCTTTAATTTCTAAACTTAATTCATTTCTCTGATGGGGGCAGGATATGGAATTGTTGATTAAGGGTTCAACCGAATTAAACAAAATGTTTATGGCGTTGCAGCGTACGGCATCGGGCCTGCGTCGCGACTTTGGCGAAGTTGAAAACCTGCAACAGTCCCTGCGTGGTGCCCGTGACTTTGTGCAAAAGGCATCGGCCCGAATCGAAGAAAGCATTTTGTCGGACCTGTTATTGGTTCGTCCGTCTGCGGGTTTGTTGACACCGAACATGTCGCGCGATGGTGATGGTCGTGACGAATTTGTATTGGCGTTGTCTGGTGCATCAAACTTTGTCCGCGGTAATTCGCACTTTGCGATTTCGTTGGCATTGCGTACAAATGACGAAACCAAAATCGCATTGGTCTATTCCCCAATTGATGAACGGCTGTTTTATGCCGAGGCTGGACGCGGCGCATACGCGTTTTCTGCATACCATTCTGCCCGGGTCAAGGTTTCAAATCTGACCGCGGAATCAGAATTAACTGTTGCGTATAATACATCCGATAATCGTCCAATGATTGGTGATGCGCGTCGTACTGGTTGTCCTGCACTGGATTTGGCATGGGTTGCGGCGGGTAAATTTGATGCGTTTATTTCTGACCCGTTGGATTTTGCTGAAATTGCCGCGGGCGATTTGCTGGTACGCGAAGCGGGCGGTAAAATTGAAATGATGGCCGATTTGGTCGCGACCAATGGAAAGTTAGAATTCTAAAAAAATCCCCCAGTTGGGGGATTTTTTTTATCACTATAACACTTGTACTTTCGAACTTTATTTAATTTTAGCCCCGGTGGCATTGAAACGCCATACGCAAAAATTCCTAAATAATAACTGGCTTGCAAACGGGTGAAATTTGTCTTAGAATTCGCATATTATGAAATTCAAGAAATTCTTGCGCATTTTATTAAATATATTCTTTTGGTGCTTTGTCGGTGGTATTGCGGCGTTGGCGGCATTGGTTTTGATTTATGGAAACGATTTGCCTGATTACAAGAAACTGGCGACATATGCGCCACCGGTGGCAACGCGCCTGTATGCATCGGATGGTTCGTTGCTGATTGAATACGCCGAAGAACGTCGTGTGTTTATCGATTATGCCGATATGCCACCGCAGTTGGTGAATGCCTTTATTGCTGCCGAAGATCAGAATTTCTGGACACACCCCGGCATTGATGTTCAGGGTATTATTCGTGCGGTTGCAAACAATGCGCTGCGTGCGATGGGGCGCGATGCAACATTGTCTGGGGCATCAACGATTACGCAACAGGTGGCCAAGAATTTCTTTCTGTCATCGGAACGGACCATTTCGCGCAAGATAAAAGAGGCTATTTTGGCCCTGCGCCTGGAACGCGCATTTTCAAAGCAGCATATTATGACCCTGTACCTGAATCAGATATTCTTGGGTGCGCGCGCCTATGGTGTTGGTTCGGCAGCATTGATGTATTTTAACAAGCCCGTATCTGAATTATCATTGGCTGAATGTGCGTTCTTGGCATCCTTGCCAAAGGCGCCAAATAATCGTTCCCGCGCGGTTGAACGGCGCAACTATGTCCTGCGTCGCATGGTCGAAGAAGGCTTTATAACCCAGGCAGAGGCCGCCGCTGCCGCCGCCGAAGAATTAAATATCAACAGTGGTTTTACCGCCCAAATGGCGCCAGAATTTCAGTATTTTGCCGAAGATGTTCGTCGCCAATTATTGAACAGCCTGGGGCGTGAAGTTTTGTATAACCAGGGTCTGTATATAAAAACGACGATTGTGCCCGAATTACAGCGCGCGGCAACCGACGCATTGGCCAAGGAATTGGATTCTTATAATGCAACGCATGACGGCGATAAATTACAGGGCGCGATTATCGCGATGAATCCGCATACGGGTCGTATTTTGGCAATGGCGGGCGGTCGCAGTTTCGCGGAAAGTTCATTTAATCGTGCGACCCAGGCGTATCGTCAAATCGGTTCAACGATAAAACCGTTTGTATATTTGGCGGCATTGGAACGTGGCTATTCGCCCCAAGCATTGTTGTTGGATGCACCAATCGTTGGCTGGCGTGAAGATGATACATTGTGGAAGCCTGAAAATTACGACAAGAAATTCCTGGGCGATGTGCCTTTGCGCCTGTCGCTGGAAACATCGCGTAATGTGACGACGGTGCGCCTGGTTGAACAGTTGGGTGTTGAAAACGCGATAGAGGTTGCCCAGCGTTTCGGTGTCTATCCGTCAGATATGCGGAATATAAATCTGTCGCTGGCGCTGGGGTCGGGCGAAACGACACTGGAAAAGTTGGTTTTGGGTTATTCTGCGTTTATCAATGGCGGCCGCGCGATTGAACCAAAAATGGTTGACTATATCGCGGACAGATACGGTCGGGTATTGGGTGGTGCACCATCCGAATTGATTGAATGGTCTGATGATTTGACCCCACCAGAAGTGTCGGTTGAGGCTGCGCCACTGTCTGACGAACAAAGCCTGTATCAAATGGTGTCGATTTTGCAGGGTGCGGTTGAACGTGGTACTGGCAAGCAGGCGCGTGTCAAGGGACATACTATTGCGGGCAAAACCGGAACAACCAATGATGTCAAAGATATTTGGTTTATCGGTTTTTCCAAGAATTTAATTGCGGGTGTTTACCTGGGTTTTGACACGCCAAAATCGTTAGGCAAGGGCGCAGGCAGCCACATGGCCGCGCGCGTATTTGCGGACTTTATGCGTGTGGCATTGGCGGATAAAAAGAACCAGCCGTTTTCTGTTCCTGATGGTATGACATTTATGCGTGTAAATCGTCGCAGTGGTGCGGCGGCATCGGCCGACCCTGATGGCACGATTATTAACGAAGTCTTTAAGCCCGGTCAATCACCAAATCCGGCCCCGGCGCGTGTGCGTGCTGAATCCGGCCCGGCGGTTGGTGGAATATTTTAGTGTTCAGAAAATTATGAATAAAAGGTAAAGAGCGAATTAAAAAATCCCCCAATTGGGGGATTTTTTTAGTTTGCTGCAGATACAGCCAATCTTTTACGACCAGCAGCGCGACGACGATTTAATACATCGCGACCAGCCTTGGTTTCCATACGTGCACGGAACCCGTGTGTGCGTACACGGCGTGTTTTCGATGGTTGATAAGTACGTTTTGTTGCCATAATTAAATCCTTTTGTGCCGCTATTAAACCATAGGTTTTATTAAAATGCAACCTTTTTATTTAGATTTTATCAAACCCAGTTTTGCCAGCCCTTCCATCATCAGGTAGTATGTGAACAGTGCGACAAACAATCTATAAAACGGTAAAAACATTCCAAAGCCCTTTATTTCCTGTGTTGTTGGAACTTTTCAGATATCATATGTCGGACATTTTCGACATCAATCATTCTGTTTGTGTTCCATAATGACACCATTGCATAGGCGCGCAACAATGGATTAAAATTTTGATTTTCAACCATTTCTTGCAGTGTGTTGCGTGACGCTATCAGCGATTCGTGCCAAATGTTCATATTTTGCTCTTACTTTTTTTAGACACAAAAATCGTATCATAAACCTGTTGTTTGTCAACGCCTTTTTTTGGCATTATTTCTTGACCGAAAGCCTAAAAATCTGCTATGTTTTATGTGTTATTAACAAGGGAAA
This sequence comes from Candidatus Enterousia sp., assembly GCA_045635705.1. GTDB lineage: Bacteria > Pseudomonadota > Alphaproteobacteria > Rs-D84 > Rs-D84 > Enterousia. Next base: position 6,977 of record JAZTWE010000034.1, on the reverse strand, counting down.
GGCAAGGTATGTCAGAAGTAAATAATTTTAATGAATCAGGTGAGGTAAAAATCCCCCAGTCGTCACTGGAACACGAAATGCGAACCAGTTTCTTGGACTATGCAATGTCGGTTATTGTTGACCGTGCGTTGCCTGATGTTCGTGACGGTTGTAAACCGGTGCATCGTCGTATTTTGTATGTGATGAACGATGTTGCGCCTGCGACTAAACCAACGGTAAAATCTGCGCGTATTGTCGGTGATGTTATGGGTAAATATCACCCCCATGGTGACAGTTCTATTTACGAAGCCATGGTCCGCATGGGCCAGGATTTTTCCATGGGTGAAATGTTGGTCCAGGGCCAGGGGAACTTTGGTTCGCGTGACGGGGACAAGGCTGCGGCCATGCGTTATACCGAAGCGCGCCTGTCAAAACTGGGTGCGTCATTGATGGACGATATGGACAAAGACACTGTTGACTGGATGCCGAACTTTGACGGCAGTCTGCAAGAACCAACAGTCTTGCCGGCAAAATTCCCAAATTTCCTAATTAACGGTGGGTCTGGTATTGCTGTTGGTATGGCAACCAATGTCCCGACCTATAATTTGGGCGAGGTTTGCAACGGTATTCTGGCAATTTTGGATAACAAGGATTTGTCGGACGACGAATTGTTTACAATTATCCCAGGGCCCGATTTCCCAACGGGTGCGATAATCATGGGACATGCCGGCGCGTACAAGGCACATACAACCGGTCGTGGTTCAATTATCGTTCGTGCAAAAACACACTATGAAGATTTCCGTGATCACCAGGCGATTATTGTTGATGAATTACCGTACCAGGTTAACAAGGCCCAGATGATTATCAAAATCGCCGAATTGATTAAGGATAAAAGAATCGAAGGTATTTCTGAAATCCGCGACGAATCATCCAAAGAAGGCGTGCGTGTCGTCATTGAATTAAAACGCGACGCTATTGCGGATGTTGTGCTGAATCATCTGTTCCAGTATACAGAAATGCAGACTAATTTCCCGGTCAATATGATGGCGTTAAATCGTGGCCGCCCAATGTTGTTTAATGTTCGTGGCGTGCTGGATGCCTTTATTGACTTCCGGGCAGAGGTTATTCGTCGTCGCACAATATTTGATTTGAACAAAGCGCGTAATCGCGCACACACTTTGCTGGGGTTGTCGGTTGCCGTTGGTAATTTGGACGAAGTTATTGAATTGATTAAATCCAGCGCCAACCCCGAAGAAGCCCGCGCCGCTTTGGTCGCCCGTGGCTGGCGTGCATCTGATATTGAATCGTATATTCAATTAATCGATGATCCAAATACTGAATACAAGGACGGTATGTTCTATATGTCCGAAGATCAGGCGCGTGCAATTTTGGAATTGCAGTTGCATCGTCTGACTGGTCTTGAACGCGACAAGATTCACGACGACCTGACCGCGTTGGGTGCAACAATCAAAGATTTACTAGAAATCTTGGGCAGTCATGAACGCATTGTTCAGATTATTCGTGATGAAACAACAGCGGTTCGTGATAATTGGGCCCAGCCGCGTCGTACTGAAATTTCTGATGCAGAAATCGACATTGATATCGAAGATTTAATTGCCCGCGAAGATATGGTTGTGACTGTATCCAATACCGGCTATATCAAGCGTGTTGCGCTGGATACATATCGTGCACAAAAACGCGGGGGCAAGGGTCGAAACGCAATGGCGACCAAAGACGATGACTATGTGGTTCAGGTATTTGTTGCAAACACACATACGCCACTGTTGTTCTTTAGTTCCAAGGGACTGTGTTATAAATTAAAAACCTATAAATTACCCGAAGCGGCCGCTGCGGCCAAGGGTCGTCCATTGGTTAACTTGTTGCCATTGTCAGATGGTGAAACAATAACCGCAATCTTGCCAGTGCCCGAAGAAGATGTTCAGCGCGTGGCTGAATCTGGCAAAGAACATTTCTTGATGTTCGCGACTGCATCGGGTACCGTTCGTCGTAACCGTATGTCTGATTTTGATTCAATTCGCGCCAATGGCAAGATTGCAATGAAACTGGACGATGGTGACAGCCTGATTTCTGTTGTTCCATGTACCGAAGACCAAGATGTATTCTTGACAACATATCGTGGTCGTGCAATTAGATTCCCAGTGCCGGAAATCCGTGTGTTCGCGGGCCGTAATTCAACCGGTGTCCGTGGGTTGACCTTGGGGACGGATGATCGGGTTATCGGTATGGCAATGTTGAACCGTGGTGAATCAGATTCATCTGTTCGTGCCGCATACATCAAACAGTCACGTGCCGCGCGTCGTGCCGCCACCGGAATCGAAGAAGAGGCCGATGCCGACGAAGAAGTAACAACAATTGTCTTGGATGATGCCAAGATGGCTGAAATGGCGGCCGCCGAAGAATTCATCTTGACCATTTCTGAAAACGGCTTTGGTAAACGCACCAGTTCATATGAATATCGTCTGACCCATCGTGGTGGTGGCGGGTTTACAAATATCAAACTGGGTGGCAAGAATACGGCCGTTGCGGGTTCATTCCCGGTCACTGACGACCAGGATATTATCATGGTCACCGACGGTGGCAAGATTATTCGTACACCTGTGCGTGATGTTCGCATTGCGGGTCGTTCAACTGCGGGCGTCACATTGTTCCGCACGGCTGAAAATGAAAAGGTTGTGTCGGCTATTTCAATCGAAGGTGCCACCGAAGAAGATTCGATTCCTGAATCGGACATGGCCACAGATGCGCCAATTGAACAATAATAGGGGGCAGGTATGGATAACGAATACTTTGCATCGATAAACGAGGTTTCAAAACGCCTATCCATACCGGCGCACACCCTGCGCTATTGGGAAAAACAGTTTCCTGTCGCCATCCGTCCGACAACTGGTGCGGGTGGTCGGCGTTATTATCGGACGGAAACCGTCGCGCGCCTGACGACAATTCGTGATTTGTTATACACACACGGTATGACAATCGCGGGTGTCAAAAAGTTGCTGCGTGATGGTAATTTGCCTGAAAATGTCAATGAATTGGTTGCGCCCGTTCAAGCAACCCCATCGGCCCCGGTGACATCCATCGCGCCTGTGGACAGTGGCGCGATTAGTCGTGCGATAAAGTTGTTGGAAACTGCGCGCGATTTATTGAAATAAAACAGCTGACAACCGAAAAAAATCAGTTTAAGATATGTCCGTTGTTTTTGGTCCCATCGTCTAGCGGTCAGGACATCAGATTCTCATTCTGACGACACGGGTTCGATTCCCGTTGGGACTGCCAAATTTTGTTATTGTGCGCCGTGCGCACAATTAAAAAATTTGAGCATCACGCCCTTGGCGGATGCCAAAATAAATCCACCCCCATCCGGGGTGACTTTTTTATCACATTGTGTCCCCCCCCTAGGAATTTTTTCTTGAAAAAGAAATCGCTCTATATTTAAATCTAAAAATATAAAGCCAAAGGTTAAATATGAAATTCAGATTTTTGTTATCAAACATAATCAGTGGATTTGTGCCTAATCAAAATGCTCGCAAGAAATTGCGTACTAAATTGCGGTATAATACGCGTCCATTTATAAAATATGTTTGCAGTACTGTTGGTTGCAGCACGCGCAAAATCAAAACGGCGGTGGGGTATGGGTGCCGTAACTTTGTTGTGATTGCGGACAATAAATATGTGTTTAAGTTTCCTTTGCGCGATAATGGTCATGACAAGGCTGTGCGTGAAAAACGCATTGTTGATGCGTTGCGCCCATTTTCGACTGTAAAGATTCCTGAACTGGAACTGATAGAATGGAATGGTTTAACTGTTCGTCGTTATGAATTTGTATCTGGTGTCATGCTGGGGGATTTGCCGGTCAGTGTTGTCAACGCAAATCGCGGTACTTTGACGGCGCAAATTGCGGAATTTATGTATGCTATTGGTCGTGCGAACCCGCGTGCAATTGCAGATTTAAAGCCATCGCGTACTGCGCGGCCTGATTTTATGTATGGTTGGTTTCATAATGACATTGGTCAAAATTTTATGATAGATCCAGCGACAATGAATATTACAGCATTTATTGACTGGGAGGGTGCCGCCTTTACAGATTTTCGTGGTGCGTTATATCTGGCCGAACATCATTGGGATAAATTAGGGTGTCGTGGTTTTGGTGTTGAATTAATGGCGGCGTATTCCCGTCTGTGGTTTTCCGAAAAGTAAAAAGCAATCGCGCCCGTATGGGCGTTTTTTAATTCCAAATATCAGAAATGGTATTGAATTTATGCCCAGTTTGCGATACCATATTCTATGAATCCAACACAGATTGGGTTCGGGACTGTGATAAGTCCATATCTGTTCGGTGCGAAAGCGTCGTTATTTTGATATATCGGTGTTTTTGCGCCGTTATTATCCCTGGCTTTATGTCGGGGGGCTGTTGGTTATACAATACGGGCAACCGAAAAACCACAGAGTCATTTAACAGATATGATTTATCAACTCCCCGACCGCCAATTTCTGTGGCGGTTTTTTTTGAAAGAAAGGATATCCAATATGAAAAATTTAGCCTTGTTAACATCTTTATTTGCCTTGGCGGCATGTGGTGGCGGTTCGGGTGGCGGTGGTGCTGCGATTGATAGTGTGGTGATACCATCGGCTGGTGGGACTGATGCGGTTCGTGCTGCAAATTTAAATGTTGCTTCGAATATTGATAATGGCGAAAAAAGAAGCAAGGTTATTGAAAATAACTATTCTGCGGCTGGTTTGGATGTGCCTGAATTAAATACTTTGTCCCCACAGGGTGGGATGGATCAAAATCGCGCATCTGTATCCAGGAAAGGTCATGCGAATTATGGTTGGGATTTTGTTGATGGTATATATGCGAATATGAATCGCTGGCTGGGTGAATCAGGCAAAAAGCCACAATCGGATGCAGACTATGAACAGTATAAACATGCCTTGATTATGGCGGGTCATGTAAATGATGCCCATGGTAACCCGTTGTTCAAAGACAAAGATATTTCTGAAATCAAAGAAATCATAGATTCTATTTTATCCAGTGATGTTCTGTCTGATATTCGCCAGCGCGCATCCGCGATATATGAAGAATTGGGTACATTCAAAGAATTTCACATCGAAGATTCCGCGATGTATTACATCCTAGAAGAAGGCGGACAAAACAAAATTATCTTTCGTGTAAACGATAAAAATATTATCGATGCTGTTACAATGCACCAAAGTTCAGAATCGGGCGCTGATTTAATCTATGACCTTAAACGCACCAATTTTGATGCCAGTGAATATAGCACCCAGGGCCTGACAGTTTATGACTATAGTTTGGGTAATATTGATGTTGCCAATGGGCACGATTACGAGCCAATGGGTGACGAACACGCGATTGAAATTAGTGTCACAACGGAATTAAGCATGGATGAACTGAAAGAAAAGTTCAAGGCTGAAATAGACCGTGAATATAATAATTCAAAATTCCATTCGTACCATGAATTGACCACCGAAGAAATAGAGGCCGCCCGTCAACAGTTGATTGACGGTGGTAACGAAAATCCAGATTGGTCGGCCGTTGAAACGCTGGCCCAGGAAATAGCCGCGCAAAAAATGCGTGATGCGGCCAAGGCGCGTGTTGATAATTGGGAAAACGACGAATTCGCAGTCAAAGAAGTAAAAGTCTTTGACATTGATATGGTTGTTGAAAACTATGGCAAGGATGTCGGTTTGGCGTATTCTGATTTTGGGAAATTAACCACCAATGTTTATCCGCGCGGTGGCGAACCAGAAACAGACGAAACAATAATATATGGTGGCTATGCGGACAAAAGGGTGGAAACAATTGAAAAGAATGTAAAATTTACGGGTTCTGCGGTCGGTATTGCCAGATACACAGTTGAACAAAACTGGGGTGATGAAGTTTATGAAACTGGTACCAAGGATTTAAATGGTGTTGCAACCTTGGATGTTCGTGTTGGTGACGGCGGCCAGTTATCAGAAACATTAAACGCATCATTTGCAAACAATGACTGGTATGATGTCACCGTTATAAATAATTCAGATGGCAATTCGATAACATTCACCGACAATACAACAAACGGTATTGATGCGAATTACAAATTCCTGGGCGATGTTTCGGATGAACCGTATGTGGTTAATAATTTTACAACGGGCAATAACATTGACGGCAACGCCGATGGCATCACCGGCAGTCGCCAGGGTGGCTATGAAATACAGTACTATGGCAACAAATCCAATAACCCGACCGAGGTTGTTGGTTTTGTATCATATGTCGAAGGTGAACCATTTACCGCCCCAGAATCAGAACATGAAAACGACCTTATCAGAAATGTTGGGGTTGAATTTGGATTTGGTATGCAAAAAGACTTTACCCAATAAATCAATTCTGACAAAAACCGCCCACCCGGGCGGTTTTTTTATAGGTTGTACCCGTGTTTATGATGGTTTGAATTTGTTTTTTTTTACTCTCTGGAATGCGCACGGGACCTTGATAAATTATTTCCAAAAATGTCTGTTCGCGAACGCTTGTCCCGAACCAGTTTTCATATATTGTTCAAACGCTATTGCCGCGTCTTTTGAACTAAAAGCAAAATAATTTACCAATTCCCAGGGTTTATATTTTGCTGTATGTATTGAATATCCTGCATTATGTTGCTCTAACCGTCGTTTCAAATCATCTGTTTGACCGATGTATTTTTGTTCTGGATGGGAAATGCTTTTTATCAGATAAACATAAAACACTTATAAGTCCCCCTTCGTTAAAACTTCGGGCGACACTACTTCGCCTATGCTTCTCGCCTTGTGTGGCCTGCCACACGAAGCCTCGTAGAGGCGAAGTGTGGTTGACGATAGTTAACGAATTTCGAACTACTTACTATAACGATATTATGAACATCAAACAATCAATACATCAAATAGCGCACTTATTAGACGAAAATATTATGTTTTCCAAAAATCGTCTTTCTTTGGTGGCAACCACT
>JAZTWE010000033.1:0-3399 GCA_045635705.1 Candidatus Enterousia sp. | reverse complement strand
GTTCCATTCTTTTTTGCCACGTTTCATGCATACTGGTGCTGTTATTGCCGGCATTTGGATTGTTTGAAATACGTTCATTCGGATCACGCCCCTGCAGATAGTATTCTTCGCGGTATGTAAACATAACGATGTCGGCGTCTTGTTCAATAGATCCAGATTCACGCAAGTCCGACAGCATTGGTCGTTTGTCATCGCGTGATTCAACACTACGCGACAACTGAGACAGTGCGATAACCGGCACATCTAATTCCTTGGCCAGCATTTTTAGGCCTCTCGTGATTTCAGAAATTTCTTGAACACGGTTGTCGCTGTGGCGGCCACCAGGTGATGTCATCAATTGCAGATAGTCAATAACAATCAGTGCAATTCCGCCGTGCTTTCGTGCCAATCGGCGTGCGCGTGTGCGCATCATTGGCACTGACATTCCAGGCGTATCGTCGATAAATAATGGAACCTGGCTAATCGCAGATGCATACTGATTCATTTTCATAAAGTCTTCATCGGTCAATGTTCCTTCGCGCATTGCAGATGCTGGAACTTTGGACTGTGACGACAGAACGCGTGCCGCCAGCTGTGATGCAGACATTTCCAAACTGAAAAATACCACTGCACCTTTATAGTTTTTGTTTGCGCGCCCAAACGCGATTGCCTGGGCGGCATTAAACGCCATATTCATTGCCAGTGTGGTTTTACCCATCGCTGGACGACCTGCGATGATAATCAAATCAGAATGGTGCAGACCACTGATTGACTTGTCCAGTGCGTTCAATCCCGTTGTTAAGCCTGACAATTGTCCATCGGCCTTGTATGCTATCTCTGCCTCTTGCAGTGCAGATGTCAATGCGGTTGCGATTGATGAAACCTCGCGTTCTGATGTGCCAGTTGTCGCCATATCGAACAGTTTCTGTTCCGCGATTTCAATCTGTCGCGCCACTGGATTATCCAGGTCTTCGACAAACGCCTTGTCTGAAATATCCTGGGCCAGTGCAATCAAATCGCGGCGCAGTGCGTGTTCATAAACGATGCGTCCGTACTGTTCAACATTAACCACGGTTGCGCCCGCGCCCGACAATTGGGTCAGGTAATCAACCCCACCCACAGATTCCAAAACACCTTGCTGGTCCAGATAGTTTTTGGCTGTGATAATATCAAATGGAATACCCTGGGCGAATTGCTTTTCCGCCAATTTATATATTTCTTTGTGTGCAGGGTGTGAAAAGTGTTCCGCGCTCAGGAATTCAGACACGCGTTCCAGCGCACGATTGTTCATCAAAACCGCCGCCAAAACGGCCTGTTCGGCTTCTAAATTTGTCGGTAAAGTTTTGGGAGTAAAGTCCATGTCCAATATAGTATATAAAAAAAATCCGTTTTCAACGCCTTTTTTACGGGGCTATAAAAAACTAAAAATCCCGATTATGGATTCGCGTGGTAATCCTGCGTGGCCGGAATTATTCCCGCCTGACGCGATTGAACAGATGCGCCAAACCGTTGGCGCGCGTCACTTTGCATCACAAATGATGTTGGAAAGTGTGGGGCTGGAACGGGTGCGACTGGATCCTGGTGGAATCCAATTCTATGATTGGGAATTTGATGTTCGTACCGCGCGAATCGGTGACAATCTGATTACAGGATTGTGTCTGTATTGGGACCCGTCCAGTGGTCGTCGTCGTGCCGATGCCAGTGCATTGGCACTGATATATCGCGACGACCGTAATCGGCGAATATTCTTGGACGACATTTTGTATCTGACCGTGTCGGATTCAGAACAATACCCGCTATCGCACCAGTGTGATATGGTGTTGGATTTTATGGGGCGGCATAACCTGCGCCGAATTTATATTGAAACCAACGGTATTGGCGGTGGATTACCTGAAATTATGCGTGATGTGGCCACCCGTCGTGGCACGAACATCGTGGTTCAACGCATATCAAACAGTCGTGCAAAATCAGACCGTATCTTGGATGCGATTGAACCTGTGTTGACCACTGGGCGACTGTACATGCATACGCGCATTCAGTCCACACCCCTGTTGGCAGAAATGCTGGGGTGGTCGCCATTGGGCAGCGTCGGGCATGATGACGGCCTGGACGCAGTTGCCGGTGCAATTGCCCAAACGCCGATACCGGTTCATGCGACTGGCACGAACATTCGCCCAATTAACGCAAACACAAATTTTTCTGTTTAAATAAAGATTGTATTTTTACCTAATTCGGGCTATAATAAAAAAGTACTGGCGATGTCAGTATGGAGTGTAGAAACTCCTGAACAGTGTCCGTGGGGACAAAAAACACCTCCAACACTTTGGTTGGAGGGTAGTGAATATACAGAATAAACCACACTATACTGTTCATAGTTTCTAACCTCCAACCACTTTTTGTGGTTGTTTTTTTGTTTGAATAAAAAAGGAGCAGAAATGAAACAGTTGGGGTGTTTGACTTTATTATTAACAATTTGTGCATGCAGCAATGTAACAAATATTCGCTATGCTAATACATCTGATGGCGGATGCGCTTATTCAGAAATTTATCGTCCAAAGCAGTTGTTGATTGATTTCTTTGGTGCGCGTGATTCAGACCTGTATGTGAATTATACGGGTATAAAGTGCGAAACAATTATCAAGGAAGAATTGAAAGACAATGTTCACAAGACACCATATAACGGCATACCTTTTGTAAACGAGGTAGAGCGAATAAAAGTAAATGTTGAACAAGAATAAAAATCCCGCAATTGCGGGATTTTTTAATTAACCAAACCAAAAGGAAACTAAATGCAAAAAAATTTACAGAACCTGTATAAACGCGCCTTGGATTTGCGCAGCCCATGGCTTAACCGTTGGGACAGTGCGCGTCGTTATACTATGCCCAGTGCCGATGATGATATTGCGACATTATTTGACGGGACGGCGGCCGATGCTGTTGATAACTTGGCGGCATCGATATATTCATTACTGACGCCACCTGAATCACTGTGGGTTTCACTGGTTCCTGAATCTGATGAATCCCCTGATGCGATTGCGGCAACCAATGCATTGCGTGCGCATTTGAATGATTCTAACTTTTACACCACTATACACCAGTGCTATATGGACTTGGTCGTATTGGGTACGGCGTGTTTGTTTATGGCTGAAAATCCGATTGGTGCATCGTCTGCATTTTCATTCACAGCGATTCCGATGTCGGATATTGCGATATTAAACGGCGCAGTCTTTCACACGACATCATTGCCCGCGCGTGAGGTTTTGGAACGCTATCCCACATGGACACCACCCGCATCATTGCGCGACGCGATAAAGCGCGACAGTGATATGCCACTAAAACTGGTCCAGTGTTTAATTGGCAACGATTTCACAGCGTGGTTGGATGTTGATGGTGATATTGAAAACAACATTGTATCGACGG
>JAZTWE010000032.1:0-3071 GCA_045635705.1 Candidatus Enterousia sp. | reverse complement strand
ATGGCTACGATCCGACTTCGTGCTGTGCGGGCGTATGCGTTGCATGCGTTGCGTTCTGCGCACAGTGGACATATTGGTATTGTCTTGGGGTGTGCTGATATAATTACAACGATTTATGCGAACTGGATGCGTCATGGTCATGACAGATTTGTATTGTCTGCGGGACATGGCAGTGCACTGTTATATGCAGTGCTGAAATTATCTGGATACGATATTGGAAATATTGAGTCTTTCCGTAAAATTGGCGGATTGCCGGGGCATCCTGAATATGGAATTGATGGTGTCGATGCAACCACAGGACCATTGGGGCAGGGAATTGGAAATGCTGTGGGAATGGCATTAGGCGAGAAAATAAATAAAACCGATTCGGTTGTTTATTGCTTGTGTTCTGATGGCGATTTAATGGAAGGGCTTGCATCCGAATCGATTTCTTTTGCAGGTCGATACAGATTAAATAATTTGGTGTTATTGTGGGCCGATAATGGTGTCAGCATTGATGGTGTCGCACAGAATGATGTTGATGTTGCGCAACGTATGATGGCTGCGGGTTGGAATGTTATGTCTGTGGATGGCGATGATTTTATGCGCTTAAATCGTGCGCTGCAAAATGCAAAAAAATCAAAGTTGCCAGTATTTATTCAATGCAAAACACAAATTGGATGCGGTTCCAGTCTAGCGGGCAGTCCAAAAGCACATGGGTTTGCATTGGATGATTCGGAACTAGAAACACTTATTCGTGATAATATTTCTGAACAGGGAAAACAACTGTGGGCGGGTGTTGCATCGGAAAATACAGAAACTTTGTTATATAAAACTGAATCGGTTGTGCCAAATGTTGTTCTGCCAAATGTTGGCGATTCGATTTCAACGCGTCAGTTGTCTGGAATTTATCTAAATTTGTTGTTGGGCGCGGGTGTAAAGCTGGTCGGGGGCAGTGCGGATCTTGGGGGCAGTACAAATACCAAGGTTGCGGAATCGCGCGTGATTAGTGCAGATGATTTTTCAGGGAATTATATAAATTATGGTGTGCGCGAACATGCAATGGCTGCGATTATGAATGGTATGTCTGCGTGTGGGTTGCATGTTTATGGTTCGACATTCTTGGTGTTTAGTGATTATATGCGCCCAAGCATCAGGTTGTCTGCGTTGTCTGGATTGCCTGTGATATATGTCTTTACGCATGACAGTATTGCTGTTGGTGAAGATGGACCAACGCATCAGCCAATTGAACAATTGCCATCGTTGCGATTGATTCCCAATTTAAATGTGTTCAGACCATGTAATGGTGTTGAAATAGTGTACGCATGGCAACGCGCATTGTCAGAAAAAACAAGACCAAGTTGTATAATTTTATCGCGTCAGGCGATTCGTTTGATAGATACCCCGCTGGGCGCAGATTTGTCGCGTGGTGCGTATGTAATTCATTATGCAAAAACAAAAACAGCACGAATTACATTGATTGCAACCGGCAGTGAGGTTCCACTGGCGGTACAAGTTGCTGAAAAATTGGGTGATATGGTTCAAGTTGTGTCTATGCCGTCTGTTGCGGATTTTAGAATGCAGGATAATGAATATAAACAAAAGATTTTATCTGGTTTTGTCGTTGCAATCGAAGCAGCTGCAAGTGCACCTTGGTTTGAGTTTGCAGATGCAGTAGTTGGTATTGATCGATTCGGTATGTCTGGCGATGGTGATGCGGTGTATGATGAACTTGGGTTTAATGCAGATGCGATTGTTTGTGATATAAAAGATAAAATTAAATGACAGATTTTGTTTTTACTTTGTCATCTGGCGATGAAATTCCTGTGATAATCACAACAAGGCGTGGTTTGCGTAATATTACATTGCGACCCAAATTTGTGCCAAAGCGTGAAATTCATATTTCAAAACCTTGGTTGGTATCGACCAGCGCAGCGATTCGTTTCTTGAAATCAAAACAACGATGGGTGGAATGTGTGTTTCAAAAATGTCCCGATAAAATAATGCTGAAATCTGGTGATAAAATAGAATTTTTGGGGCGCAGCGTTTTGCTGATTCATGATGCGAATCTGCGTTCAAATCGATTTGATGCGAATGCGTGTGTTTTGTATGTTGGTGGCGGGGCAGATATGTTTGAACGTCGCGTGCGTGATTTTATAAAGGCTGAATTTTTATTGGAAGTAAAGAAGTTAATTCGTTCTGCGCCACGTGAATTTTATCCAAAAAAAATTACTTTGCGTGACACGGCCAGTCGTTGGGGCAGCTGTTCTAGTACAGGAACAATGTCTTTTTCGTGGCGGTTGGCGTTTGCGCCGGTGGATGTTATGCGATATGTTGTGATGCATGAATTGGCGCATACGCGACATATGAATCATTCGGATGCGTTTTGGGCAACAGTACGCGATTTATATGGTGGCGGGGTCGAACGTGCAAAGCGTTGGTTGGCACAATACGGTGGTGGATTACACAGGTATTTTTAAGTTGCTTGGGAAATAGTGCCTGTGGTGGTGGGTGCTGATTCGGTGTATAGTGTGTGTATCCCAACGGGGCATATACAAAATACAGATTTTAAAAGCCAAGGAAATATCTTTTCTTTCGTGATTTGTGTGGATGGTATGCCCCACCCAGTTAAAAAACTTGAAAAATCAAAAAAATGTACTAGAATTAAACAGAAATGATTAAAAAATTGAATATCTTTTCTGTTTTTCATCACGCCCAGTTGGGTGGGTATTAGCATATTGTTTTTTTTGTGATATAATTGACACGATACAGTGTCGCAGATTTTCGTATTTTAAACATAGGAACAAAAAATGGATTTAAAACCAACAAAACCGTTATCAGGTTTTATAGAATTATTACCAGTACAACAACGTTGCTTTGACTTTTGTGCGGCGCGTATGTTGTCTGTGCTAAAAAATGCCGGATTTAATCAACTGGATTTGCCGGCAATTGAACGGGCCGAAGTTTTAACAGATAAAGATAATTGGGACGAAATCGAAACGCAGATGTTCTTGTTCCAAAAGGGCGATACAAAAATGGGGTTGCGTTATGATGGGACTGTTGGTCTGTCGCGTTATGTTGCAGGTCATCTG
>JAZTWE010000031.1:0-34186 GCA_045635705.1 Candidatus Enterousia sp. | reverse complement strand
CACATGTACACCAGGCACATGTAATTGGCGTGATTACAAGAGTGCAACAGATACGACATGTACCCCAACGAACTGTACCCAGACGGTAAAATCAGGTTCAGTATCGTGTAGCGCGAACTACTATCTGTCAGGCGTGACATGTCCACCCTGCAGCAGTCTGAATTCTGCATATCCATACAGTAATTCAGGCAACAGCAATGGCACCGCAGCATGCTTTACATCATGTGGTGCGGGAACCTATGTTGCTGAATCGACCAAGGCATGTACAAATGTTGGGGCGGGTTATTATCGTGCGGCACATAATGTGAATTATGGCTCAACATCCACCCGCAGCCAGTGCAGCAGTGGTCTGACCACAATTGGGTACGGTGCGGGCGCAGACGAAGCCGCCGACTGTGGGCGCAAACTGCATGCGGGTGACAAGGTTGTATATTTGCGCAGTGCGGCCAAGGATAGCAGCAAGCCATCCCTGCGTGTCAAGGTTGGTGAAACAGTGTTCTTTGGAACATTAAGTACCGCGATTGACAACGCACTGAAGATAAATTACAACGGCACAGAATATTCAGTCGTTGACGATAGCATGTAAAAAAATCCCCCACCCGGGGGATTTTTTAATGTATGTTGCGCGTGTGTATAAATGTATATTGACTTTTACCGTACCCCTGTGCCACAATATAGGCATGACAATTCGTTTTATAAATTTTTACTGTTGTCGCTAAAACGCACTTTTCGCAAACTATTTTGTTTGCTTTTTGAACACACAATTACTAAGATTTTCACATAATACATAATTAAACCGACAAAGGAAACGCATTATGACAATTAGATTATTTAATACTATGTCTAGAAAACTAGAAGAATTTAAGCCATTAGAGCAGGGCAAGGTGGGTTTCTATACATGCGGCCCAACGGTTTATCACTATACCCATTTGGGAAATCTGCGTACATTCTTGCATAACGATTTCTTAAAGCGTATGTTCTTGGCCAATGGCTATGATGTGCGTCATGTTATGAATCTGACTGATGTGGGACACCTGACCGATGATTCTGATGATGGCGAAGATAAAATGGAAAAGGGCGCCAGTCGTGACAATAAATCAGTATGGGATATTGCGCGGTTTTACACCGATGAATTTCTGCGCGACTATAATGATTTGAATATGATACAGCCAACTGTCATGCCACGCGCCACAGACTATATCACGGAACAGATTGAATTGGTTCAGAAATTGCAAGACCTGGGGTACACATATGAAATTCCAGGCGACGGCATTTACTATGATACATCAAAGTTTGCCGCATACGGCGCGCTGACGGGTGGAAATATTGCCGGTAATCGTGCCGGTGCACGCGTTGAATTTAACCAGGCAAAGCGCAACCCGGCTGACTTTGCGCTGTGGAAGTATTCGCCCCGCGATGTCAAACGACAAATGGAATGGGACAGTCCTTGGGGCGTTGGTTTCCCCGGCTGGCACGCAGAATGCAGCGCGATGAGTATGAAATTGCTGGGCAACCACTTTGATATCCATACAGGTGGCGAAGACCTGTCGCGCGTTCACCACGCAAACGAAATTGCACAAAGCGAACCAATCGTTGGCGCGCCATGGGTAAACACATGGCTGCATTTCAGTTTCTTGGTGGACAAGTCAGGTGAAAAAATGTCTAAATCCAATGGCGAATTCCTGGGGATGGACGCTGTGCGCAAACGCGGCTATGATCCGATGGTGTATCGTTATTTCGTGGCGCTGGGGCATTATCAGTCACAATTAGCCTTTTCATGGGATGCAATGGATGCTGCGGCGAATGGGTATGCGAACCTGGTGCGTCGCACAGCAGCATTGTTATCTGCCGAAAACGGAACAGTTGACCAAACTGTATATCAACGGTGGCACGATGATATGCTGACCGTGATGTCAGACAACTTAAAAACAGCATCGGTATTGGTCATTGTCCAAGAATTCATCAAATCTGACGATATTGACAATGCGACCAAGTTTGCGCTGATGCAATTCGTTGATGATTTGCTGGGACTGCAATTTATTGACCGTGCACGACAGCTGGCGGCACGCGAAAACGAAAGCGCGCCGGCAGAAATTGTCGCGCTGGCGGATGCTCGCGCCGTGGCCAAGGCAAACCGTGATTGGACAACCGCTGACAGTTTGCGGGCACAAATCGATGCTGCGGGCTGGACAATCCTGGACGGCAAAGACGGCTATAAAATAGTCAAAAAATCCTAATTAAAGTTGCCTGGGGGAACCCAGGCATAATTTATATAAAAATATCTTGAAATTTGGGCGATTTTAGTGTATATTGCCACGCGTTAACAATAGAGGAAATTTCCATGAACTATCCATATATGCCAAAATCTACTGCACTTTGGTTAATTGAAAACACAGCATTAACATTTGAACAAATCGCTGATTTCTGCGGTATGCATGAACTAGAAGTAAAAAATATTGCCGATGCAGAAACGCATAAAATTCAGGGTTTGAACCCAATCTTGAACGGCCAGGTCACACGCGAAGATATCGCAAAATGCGAAGCGGATCCTGATGCGCGCCTGACACTGCGCGAAGAAATTGTAAACGCACAAAATGCACAAAACAAGCGCGGCGTTGGCTATACACCAAAACTGCATCGCCAGAATCGTTTGGGCGGTATTTTGTGGATTTTGAAAAACTATCCTGACCTGTCTGATGGTCAAATCGCACGCCTGATGCGCAGTACAAACCCAACTGTTGCATCAATTCGCAATAAAACACATAAATCTTATTCTTTGATTCAAATTCAAAGTCCGATTGTTTTGGGGTTGGTTTCTGAATCTGCGATTCACGATGCCGTGGCCAAGGCACAACGCAAAAACGCAAAATAATTTGTTAACTAACTGAAACTAACACTTACAAATCAAGGGTGGGTTATGTCTAAAAAACTGGACGAAGCAACAAGATTATTGGTTGACTCTTTGCCTGAGAATTTACAAAAACTGGCGACAAGCGCACTGGAAATCGGCTATTTGTCCCAAATGGATTTTGCCGCCGCCACCGAAGCGGACGAAGTTCCACGCGAAGAACATGACGAAGTCTTGGACTTCTTTCAACAGGATTTGGGATTGGAAATACTGGAAACAGACAGTTATCCCAAAGACCTGGGCAAATATTATGATATGGACGACGAAGACGAAGGTCCGCGTGACAAAACCCGAAACCTGTTAAATGCTGATGCCGAACAGGTTGATGTCAGCGATGAAGACTATGAACACTATGCCAAGCAGTTGGAACGCAGTCAAACAGGTTCCTTGGTGCTGGGGGTTCAAGATTCTGTTCAGTCATACCTGAAACAAATCGGCACAGTACAATTGTTGACCGCCGCCGGTGAAGTCGCAATCGCCCAGCGTATCGAGGCTGCATCCCGCCTGATGGTTTACGGTCTGTGTGAAAGCCCGATGACAATTCAGGCAATGTTGGACTGGTATCAGCAATTGTTAAACGAAGAAATTCGTCTGCGCTATATCGTGAATTTAGAAGTTATGTATTCCAGCGATTCCGAACAAAAGTCATTGGCTGCATTGTCCGAAGCCCTGAAATCCAAGGGTGTGGAACATGTCGATGAACTGGACGATGACGACCTGGACGATTTGGAAGACACCAATGTCAGCGAAGACGACGAAGAAGATGACTTGGACGACGAAGATGACGGTATCAAAAAAGAAGATACACCACGCAGTACATCGGGTGTGCCAATCCCAGTGATGGAAGAATCCTTGATGCCGATGATTAACGAACTGTTCACAAAAATCAAACGCATCTTTAACAGCATGCAAAAGTTGCAGGCAAAGCGTCTGGAAAACCTGTTGGTATCGGACAAGCCCGACGAAGCATTGGAAAAGAAATATACAAAACAGCGTTTGGAACTGTTTGAACACGTCAGCAAGATTCGCCTGAATGACGACAGAATCGCGGAAATTTTGGAACAATTGACCAAGCGCGATCAACTGTTAATGGGGCTGGAAGGCAAATTATTGCGCCTGGCAATGGCGAACAAGATTAAGCGCGAAGATTTCTTGGCCGAATACACGGGCAACGAATTAAATCGCAACTGGGTCAAGAAACTGGCCAAAAGCAAGAATGCCGCATGGACTGCCTTTGCGCAAAAGCACGAAAAAGATATCTTGAAAATCCAAGAAGACATTACCGCGATTGCCACAGAAACCGGCCAGCCAACATCTGAATATAAAAAGGTTGTTGAATTGGTTCGCCGTGGCCAAACCGAAGCGGCCCGCGCAAAACGCGAAATGATAGAGGCGAACCTGCGACTGGTTATCAAGTTTGCCAAGAAATCCAGCAATCGTGGACTGGGGCTGGACTTCTCAGACTTGGTTCAGGATGGCAATATCGGTTTGATGAAGGCCGTGGACAAATTTGATTATCGTTTGGGTAATAAATTCTCGACCTATGCAACGAACTGGATTCAACAGGGTATTTCGCGCAGCATTGCCGACCAGGCGCGCACGATTCGTATCCCTGTGCACATGATTGACAACATTCACAAGATTCAGCGCGCAACGCGCCAGTTTATGCATAAATACGGTCGCCAGCCAACAGCCGAAGAATTGTCCAAGATTATTTACCTGCCGGTTGACAAGATTCACAAAGCGATGAAGGTAAATCTGAAACCAATTTCACTGGAAGCGCCCGTCGGAACCGAAGACGACAGTTCGCGCATCGAAATCATCGCAGACGAAACGGCCAAGAATCCGTTTACATCTGCGGCACAAAAGAACCTGCGCAAGATTGTCACACAAATCTTGTCGGAACTGGATCCAAAAGAAGAAACAGTTCTGCGCCAGCGTTTCGGGATGAGTACTAACAAAACCTGCACCTTGGAAGAGGTCGGCGAATACATCGGGGTCACCCGTGAACGCATCCGCCAGATTGAACAAAAGGCGCTGAATAAGTTAAAGCATCCAACACGCGCCCGCAAACTGCGCAGTTTCTTGGAAGATTAACACACCCCGCCATCACGGCGGGTTTTTATCTAAAAAAAGAGGAACAAAATGAACTTTGGAAAACTTATTGCTGTCGAAGGGGCCGACAAGGCCGGTAAACACACCCAGGTTATGAACATCGTAAATTACTTGCGGTCGCGCGGGATTGCGGCCCAAACCCTTGACTTTCCACAATACAACGCTTTTTTTGGTAAACTGGTTCGTGATTACCTGAATGGCAAATTCGGCCCAGCGCGCGATTTACCAGCAGAATACACAATGCTGCCATACGCATTGGACCGGCAACAGCACCAACCGTTTATTCGCGATTGGCTGGCGGCGGGCAATTGGGTAATCTTGGACAGATACACATACAGTAACGCCTTTTCAATTGCCAAACTGCCCCGCGAACAATGGACTGACAAGATTAACTTTCTCGAAGACCTGGAATTCAATCAAATGGGCATATTGCGCCCAGATTATAATATCTATCTGTACCTGGATCCACGCGTTGCGTATGAGATGCGCAACACAGGCTTAAAGGCATATCAAAATGGCAAGCCCGACATTCACGAAAGCGACTTTCAGTTATTGTATGATGTGTCAGATGTTTACAAAACGATTGCCGCCCGCGACCCCAAGAATTGGACAGTAATTGATGAAATGCGCCCCGATGGCACCCGTATGAACATAGACCAAGTATTTAATGCCATCCGCCCAACAATTGACAGCTTTATCCAAAAAGAACGCTAGTCTGCGCTTTGCGTGTTGTACATTAAACATCCCGCCATTCTGGCGGGATGTTTATACATGACTTTTCAGTGACATATAAATATGCCCCAGGTCGGTCTTCATCAGCGTACCGGCCAATTTATCGGCGTTGTCTGCCTGTTGCGCTGCACCCAGCACTTTATCAAAACTGCGCACGAATTGGGTTGCCTGGGACTTAAATACTGCATCAGACTTTATCAGTTCGCGTATTTTCTTTTTGTCGGCCGCCCCCAGCATCTTTGCCAGCCATTTTGAAAAGATTGTCTTATCGCCCGCATGATGCTTGTTCCAAACCACATCAGGAACTTCTGCCCCCATGGACAATGTTAAATCCTTGGACTGTTCGTGCATCTGATCAAATACGCGTTCACTTTGTGCCAAGAAATCTTGGCTGCTGATGCGGCCATAGCTCGCCGCTGGCGCGGTCTTAATCGCATCCATTGGTGCAGATGCCCGCGCAACCATCATTTGTTTGTTCAGTGTCTGCATCGTGTTTACGGCCTTGGCATAATCAGACATTAAATCAATCATTTGCTGACGTGATTGACCGGCCAAATCTTCCAGTTTTATTGCAGAATCTGAAATCGCGGTTGTTGATTCCGCAACGGTTGCGTTCATTTGATTCAGTTTTTCGTTCAGACTGGTGACAATTTTTTCCAGTGTTTCACTGGCTTCGACCGAGCCGCGCGACAAATCGGGCAGGGCAGAATAATACTTTTCTATCAATGCCGACAGTGGCTGCAACTGCGCGGTTGTTTCTGCTGACATTTTTATCAAGTTCGCCGACTGACCCGACAGTTGTGTATGTGCCGTATTCATTTCCATCAGTGTTTCGCGTACACCCGTTGCCATCGCCTTGACCGATTCCGAGAAAGCGTTTGCTGCTGTTTTTGTATTTTCCAGTGTGACATTTGCAACGCCCGACACTGTTTTTAATTCAGATACAACGCCCGTTGCAAATTCTTTGATTTCACCATCAAAGCGATTGGTCAGTGTTGCCAATTCGCCCGATATGCCACGCACAGAACCTTCGGTTGTTGTCGCAGATGTCATCAGTGTTTCAACCGCCGCAGTCAGTTTGCGAACCTGTTTATCAATTGATGATTCAGCCAATCGCACCTGGCCACCTACAACATTTGCGGTGTTGGTCAATGTGTTCATTTGGGCGGTCAGTTGTTTCTTGGACATCTTGCTGAATGCATCCATTTTATCCAGGTGCCCATCCAGCAATCTGTCATTGCGTATCATAATTTCTTCGTAATTACCGGCCGCTGTCTTTACATTATTAAATCCATCGTTGACCGATGTTGCCAGTTCACTTAACTTTTGTTGCATATTTGTTGATTCATTCGTCATGCCGGTCATTTGGGCAGTGTTTTTATTAAACTCATTTTCCAAATGTTCAGACAATGTTTTACCGGACTCAATCCATGAATCAATCTGTGATTGGATTTGTGTAATGCGCTCAGTTGTATCTTGTGTTGTATTATCAACTTTTGCCAACAACCCATTCAGGCTACTGCTAAATCTGTCGGTTGAATTTTCAACATCGTGCCACGATTGTGAATCAACAATCCCTTGCAAACCACTGACCGTATTGTCCAAACGACCTGACATCAGTGCCAGTTTTTTTGTCGCTTCATCGGCCAACGCGACCAATTTTTCATTTTGCTCGCCCAGTTCTTTCTTTAAGGCAACGGCAGAATCAATTTGCGAATTCAAAGTGTTGCGCATTGTTTGGAAACTAGCTTCTATCTTGGCGATTTCATCGGCCAGTATTGTATTCAGCACGCGCGTTGCATCTTGGATTTTTGCGCGTTCTGGACTTGTCATAATTTTTAACAAAGAATCCATAACCTTTTGTGATTTTCGCGACACAAAAAACAACACCGCCAACGCGATAATCATCAGGCCGCCCAGTACGCCGCCACCAATCAATAAAAACTGTGTGATATCCATTCTATCCCCCTTCCTGACTGCGCATATATTCTTGCAGTTCACTTGGATTTATACTAGAATCTAAAGCATAAAGCAAGGGCATAAATGACAAAAAAACGAACTCTTTCACCGGAACAGGACTTGGCGGCCAATCCGCTTGAAAACATATGGGTTCAGGCAAATGCCGGCACCGGGAAAACCAGCGTTTTGGTACAACGACTGTTGCGTATTTTGTTTCGTGCCGACGATGTATCGGGTGGAATTTTATGTCTGACCTATACCAATGCAGGGGCGGGCGAAATGCGCAACCGTATTTTGGCTGCATTGCGAAATTGGGCGCGCGCATCTGATGACGAATTACGCGAAATGTTGCACGGCGTGACCATACACGCCCCCGCCACAGATGATAACATTGCGCGTGCACGACTGATATTCTTTCGCTATATTGACAATCCTGACATGCTAAAAATAAAAACCATCCACGGTTTTTGCGAAGAAATATTGCATCGTTTCCCAATAGAGGCAGGCGTATCCCCGTCATGGTCACTGGTATCGGATTCTGCCCAGCGCGTTTTATTACAGGACGCGTTCAGCAAACTGATAAATTCACCGACCACCGACGGCAAAACACTGGCCGCGTTTTCGCATATTGTGGGACGGGTGTCGGAATCGTACCTGTCAGACCTGCTGAACATTCTAAGCACACAATACAAACACTTTTTTCAAGTCAACAACATTGTTAACTATCGCAAATACTTTATTGATAAAACAAAAGATTTCTTGGGTTTAACGAGTGTAAAAAATACCGATTTTTCGGTGTCCGACCTGAAAAAAATCATTGAAGTTGCCACAAATGAGCAAAAAAGCGCAAAAAAGCCGGCAAAGTACCTGGATGAAATTATTAACTTAACAAAACAGTATATTGATAAAACGATAGATTTTGATGAATACAAATTTGCATACTTAACCGCCAATGGCGATAAAAAATCCGTTGTTTCTAAAAAGGAATTTTTGGTCACCGAACAGGATCGTGTGTACGCCCAAAATCAACACACCGCAAATCAAATGCTGTTTGACGATACTGTTGCATTGTTTGATTTGGCGTCTGAATATGCCAATGTTTACCAAGAATTAAAACGGGCGCACAACCTGTTGGATTTTGAAGACTTGATATTATACACACGTCGTCTGTTTTCATCGCCCGACACGATGGGATGGGTACTGTCGCAGCTTGATTTGTCACTGTCACACATCCTGGTTGACGAAGCCCAAGACACATCACCATTACAGTGGGATATTTTACGAATGTTGTCTGGCGATTTTTTTGTGTCGGGCGACACCGCCAGTCCGCGTTCTTTATTCGTCGTCGGCGACACAAAACAATCAATCTATGGATTCCAGGGTGCAGATCCGCGCGCCTTTGCGGACAGTCGCGACGAAATCGCCACACAAATCGCCCAAAATATGCGCACAATACGCGAAGTACCATTGACACAAAGTTTTCGTTCGTCTGCGCCAATATTAAACACGGTCGACAGATTTTTTAACGACGGTTCTGTTATCGAGTTAACCGGTTTCAAGAACAACGACCACAAATGCTTTCGCGCCAACGCAACCGGCGTGGTAGAAATAGCAAAACTAATGGCCAAGGGCGACACGGACACAACCGTAAATAAATATGTATCCACCATCGCAGACCGTATTAAATCAATCATTGATTCAGGACGTTTTGCCGCACGCGACATCATGGCATTGGTTCAGCAACGCAACCCAATGGCCGCACCACTGGTATACGAATTAAAGCGTCGCGGAATTGATGTTGCGGGCAGTGACCGAATTGTTTTGCCCGATTTCCCTGCGGTGCGCGATATGCTGAACTTGGTTCGTTTCTGCCTGAATACGGCCGACGATTACAGTTTGTGTTGCGTGTTAAAAAGTCCAATTTTCCGTTTGACCGAACGCGATATTTTTAATTTGTGCCAAACAAAAAACGATATCAATAAAACGCGTCGTGACGACAACCCTGACGCCACACCAATTACAGTTTT
Organism: Candidatus Enterousia sp.; assembly: GCA_045635705.1. GTDB lineage: Bacteria > Pseudomonadota > Alphaproteobacteria > Rs-D84 > Rs-D84 > Enterousia. The sequence goes on along the minus strand of JAZTWE010000031.1, from coordinate 24,445 downwards.
TGAATTGCTTACATCTGCATATCCCGAAATTCACGAACAGTTACAGCAATACATCGCATGGGCCGAAACAATGGCGCCATATTCATTTTTTACGCAGGTATTAAACACAAATCAGGTTCGCGAAAATATGATTTCTGCATTGGGTCCCCAGGTAATCGACCCACTGGAAGAATTCATGACAATATGCCTATCGTACGAGCGTACCCAGCCCGGGACACTGCACCATTTCTTAAAATGGTTCATCACTGGTGGCAGTGAAATCAAGCGTGACATGGACGCATCAAACGGTGTACGCATCGTCACTGTCCATGGCAGCAAGGGTTTGGAAGCCCCCGTTGTCTTTCTAATCGACACTGTGCGCACACCAAAATCAGAAAACATATTGCCACTACCAAACGCACAAAGTACCGACGAATACCCCGCACCATGGCTGTGGTCGCCACGCGCCACCGACAGCGCACATTACAAAGATGCATCTGCGCACCTAATGCAATCCAAGGTCGCTGAATACTATCGGCTGTTATATGTCGCAATGACCCGCGCCCGCGACGAATTGTACATATACGGATACACACCACACAAACACGCCCCAGAAATCGCATGGCACACCCAGTTGTGGAATGTCCTGGGCGGTACAGACGACAAGGAAACAATCAGGATTACAAATAATGACAACTGATATTCATGCACTTTTGTCAGAACGCGACCGCGCGCAACGCGCCACAGATATGGGCACCCACACCCACAAGAAAATGCAACACATTTTTATTGGTGGCGACACAGAGCAGGGCGACCCCAACCACATCGCACACATAAAACAAAATCCATCCCTATTAAAATTCTTTGGTCCCCAATCCCGGGCCGAAGTTCCCGTCGCAGGCACCGTAAACGGTCGTTTTATCAGTCGCCGTATCGACCGCCTGTTTACAGACCCAGTCGCAAAAATCGTTGAAATATTGGACTTCAAGACCGATATTAACAAAGACAAATATCATGACAACTATGTTTACCAGTTGCGAGAATACATTACCTTGATGCGCCAAATTTATCCAGACTTTACCGTACGCGCACACATTTTATGGACACACGATTGGACACTGGAAAGCGTATAAAAAGCCTTGAAACACGCGCACCAAAATGGCTATAATCGGGGTATGTTAATTGGATTAAATATTTCAAACATTGTATTGATTGAACGACTGAATTTGGAATTCGGTCGCGGCCTGAATATTTTGACAGGTGAAACTGGCGCAGGAAAAAGTATCTTGCTGGATGCGCTATCATTGGCATTGGGTGCGCGTTCTGACACGGGGCTAATACGGCACGGATGCGACAGCGCATCTGTTGTTGCTGAATTTGATTTTGCCCCAAGTGGCGCACGTGACATTTTGTCTGAATACGACATCGATTGCAGCGACGGCATTATTCTGCGTCGCACATTGGCCACCGACGGCAAAAGTCGCGCATGGATTAACGACATTCCCGTGTCAGTCAAAACACTAAAACAAGTCGGCGATTTGCTGGTTGAAATTCACGGACAATTTGCAAATCACACATTACTAAACCCTGCGACACATCGCGCAACATTGGATGCGTTTGCATCACAGAATATTGAAAATTTCAGCGCGACATTGCAATCTGTCCGGGATAGTTATTCGGCATATCATGCGGCACAAAAACGCCTGAATGAATTAACCGAAATGCTGGAACGCAGCGCAATGGAACGCGACTTTTTGGAACACAATGTATCCGAATTACGCGCCCTGAATCCCCAGGTTGGCGAAGAAGACGACCTGGCTACGCGCCGCGCCACAATGATGAACGCCGAAAAGAATATTGCTGTTTTGGGCGAAGCACTAGAATCATTGTCACCCAACGGTCGTTCACTGGAATCACAACTGTTTTCTGTGGCGCACATACTGGAACGAATAAAGTCCGACACAAACCCGTACCAAGACCAAATCGACAGACTGTATGATGTTGCCCAAACGGTCGCAGAAATCACCCAATCACTGACACCAATGGATGTGGATACAGATACATTGGATTCGGTCGAAGAACGTCTGTTCGCCATTCGTGCCGCCGCGCGCAAGCATCGCGTATCGGCCGACGAACTGCCGGCGTTGTTTCAGAAAATGTCTGACCAGTTAAACGCGATTGATAATTCAGATGCGGAATTAAAGAAACTAAAAACCATTGTTGCGAATTGTCGCACAGAATACGATGCGCACGCATCAAAACTATCTGCATTGCGTGCAAACGCGGCAACCGAACTACGCGCCCGCATACTGGCGGAATTGCCAGATTTGAAACTGGGCCAGGCCGATGTCCGCATTGATTGTGCATCATGCGACGCATCTGGAAACGGTTGTGACGATATTATGTTTATGATTAAAACTAATCCTGGCTCACCATTTGCGCCACTGCATAAATCCGCATCAGGCGGCGAACTGGCGCGGTTGATGCTGGGACTGCGTGTGGTACTGGCCGGCAACGAAACCAGCCATACATTTGTCTTTGACGAAGTTGACACCGGTATCAGCGGTGCCACCGCCAGCGCGGTTGGATTGCGCCTGAACAAATTGGCCGCCCATGGTCAGGCATTGGTTATCACGCATTCGGCCCAGGTTGCAGGCTTTGCCGACCGTCATTTCAAGATTGCAAAATCTGTCATCGGCGACACGACCATAACCAGCGTTTCCGAAATAACCGACGACGACAGAGTCAACGAAATCGCCCGCATAATCAGCGGTGCCGAAATCACCCCCGAATCCATAACAATGGCCAAAACATTGATTAAATAAAAGTTTAGCGAGGTATTTATAAACAGAATTTTTGCGAAAAATTCTGTCATCCCGTGGCTCGACCACGGGACCCAGGTTATGTTTTCTTTTTATTTGTTATCACCTGGATTCCGGGGGCAAGCCCCGGAATGACAAAAATGTGAAACATTTTTGTAAGATAAACTTTTATTTATCTAAGATAATCATATCCCATATAAAATCCCCCAAACGGGGGATTTTTTTAGATATTCACGACACCATCTGCAAATTCAATACTGGCGGGGGTGCCTGCATCGCTGCGACTGATGATTTTGTTGTTCGCATCGCGCACAATTGCATAGCCACGCGACAGCACACTTTTATAACTAAGTGAATTCAGCATTTGGCCCAAATGCGCAACCGCCTGGTTTAATGACGACAGACGATTCTGTAAAATATTTGGGAAACTGGAAACCACATCCAACCTTTGATGCGCACTGGCCAATTTCGCAGACATGATAATCCCCATTGTCCGCCCCAGGTCATCCAACCGTTGTGTATGTTCCATAATCACTTGCTGTGGGCTTTTTATGTTTATTGATTCAATTCGCTGTTTTGCATTAACCAACCGCGTTGCGAAATGCCCTGATAATCTGTGCCACATATTATCGATTTCTTGAATCAGCGACAGTTTTGTTGGCACAACCATTTCTGCCGCGCCCGTTGGTGTTGGCGCACGCACATCAGCCGCAAAGTCAATCAGCATCCAGTCTGGTTCATGCCCAACACCTGAAATCAGCGGAATACGACTGGCCGCGGCCGCGCGCACAACAATTTCTTCGGAAAACGGCAACAGGTCTTCCAACGAACCGCCACCACGCGCCACAATAATCACATCAACATTGTTTGCGCGATTAAAGTATTCGATACCGGCGGCAACCTCGGCCGCGGCGGTCACCCCTTGAACCGTCGCAGGGTACAGAATAACATGCACAGGAAAGCGTTCACGCAAACGATTTTGAATATCTTGGAATGCCGCGCCCGTTGGGCTGGTAACCACACCTATACGCTGGGGCAGGTGAGGCAACGGTTTCTTGCGCGCCTGATCAAACAATCCTTCGGCGGCCAGTTTTTGTTTGCGTTCTTCCAGCATCTTCAAAATTGCGCCAACGCCCGCCATTTCAATTTCACTGGCGATAATTTGATAGTTGCTGCGCGCAGGGTATGTTGTGAATTTGCCGGTAATAATAACCTCCATCCCGTCTTCTAACTTAAACCCGACGGGTGTGCTGCGCCAAATAATCACAGAAATCGCCGCCCCAGCATCTTTGATAGTCATATAGATATGCCCCGATGTTGCGCGCGTAATCTGGGACAGTTCCCCACGAATTTTAATGCGCGGAAATGCGGTTTCAACCACGCCCTTTAACAGTGCGGACGCATCACTGACACTGAATATAGAATCTAGTTTAACAAATGGTTCTGGCTGTTGCATTTTCTTATTCCATACCTGCATATCGCCCCAATATCGCAGACTTATTTTGCAATATTTCTGTGAATTGCGCGTCATTATTTATTCGCTGTTCAACCGTGCCGACTGAATAAGGAAACGGTTCGTTAAATTGAGTATATGTCACATCAAATACCGCACCTGTCTGTTTGTGTTCCAACCACCAGTGCAGCGGTGATTTCATAATTTTCCATACGGCATCACCACCAGTATGTTGATATATATAATAACTGCTAATCAGACAAAAGCCTTCGGACGGGTCGCCACGCTTAACCCAAGCGGGTTCTTCGGCAAACACACGGTGATATGTCAGCCGTTGCTTAAACGCATTACGCAGCAAGAACACCATTTCTGGTAACGAAAAACGACCCGTAATCGGAACATCCAGTTCCATTGCCTGAACCATCAGTTTTTCAGTCGCCTTGTCATAAGATTTTAGTTTATTTGCCATACCTAAAATTTTATCACAATTTTTCAAAATTTACAATTCTGTTAATGGCCACCGCGGACGTGGTGCAATCGGTTCGCGCACCACCCGGCCAACTGCATAATTTTCCAGTCCGGCCCACGCAATCATTGCGCCATTGTCAGTACACAGATTCATTGGCGGTGCCGCAAACACCATATTATTACGCGCGGCTAATTTTTCCAACGCACTGCGAATTGCGCTGTTTTTCGCTACCCCACCTGCAACAACCAATGTACTTGGTCGTGCCGCCATCACGCGTGAATCCCGCATCGCATTTGTTAATCTGTTGGTTATGCAATCAACAACAGATGCCTGGAACGACGCACAAAAATCGTTAATATAATCATCAGAATAGGGCGCCGTTTCCTTGCTCAAAAAAGTACGCGCAGCTGTTTTTATCCCACTGAACGAGAAATCACAGCCCGGTTTATCACACAATGGCCGCGGAAATGCAAACGCCCGCGGATTACCCGCCTGGGCGCGTTTATCAACAACCGGTCCACCTGGATATCCCAGCCCCAACATCTTTGCCACCTTGTCAAAGGCTTCGCCCGCGCTGTCATCCAATGTTTGTCCAATCAGTTCATATTGACCAACACCACGCACCAACAGAATTTGGCAATGCCCCCCGGATGCCAGCATCAACAAATACGGTAATTCAACCATATTTGCATTACATGTGTCGTTTGCCGATGTCGCACACAGGCGCGGAACTAACGCGTGCCCTTCCAGGTGATTAACCGCGACCAATGGCTTACCAGTTGCCTGGGCAATACCTGTGGCCGCCATCCATCCAACCAACACACCACCAATCAGTCCCGGGCCGGCTGTTGCAGCAACAACATCAATATCATCAATTGTCTTACCCGCCTTGTCCAGCGTCTGTTTAATAACCGCATCAATCGCCAATATATGCGCACGCGCCGCCAATTCAGGCACAACACCACCATACTTTTGATGCTCTGGAATTTGGGAATAGATAATATGCGACAATATATTTCTATCTGAATCAACGATTGCCGCACTGGTTTCATCGCACGACGATTCAATCCCCAGGCACAACACTGGTTTATCCGACTTTTTACCCGTCTGCAACGCGCCCATATCCATATGAATTATATTTTCTGTGCTCATTTTTTATACCTAAGTAATACGACACCTAAATTATTAACTGATTTTTTACGCTGCGCAACATAATCTGTAAATGACACATCCATAACGCAGTCATGTTCAGACGACGCGTGCCGCAACACATTCCCTGGCCCCAAAATTCCCATATGCACGACCGCCAGGTCTGTACCAATTTTCTGATGCATATCAGGATTATCAACAACGAACAGAACAACCAGTGGCTCGCTGGTTCTGATTCTAGAAAATTCGGAATAGGGCAAGTATTCTAAATCAACCGTCACCGGCGAAAAATTACTATCCATATCGTGCACGCGCCGCAACCAAGACTTTTTATCAATGGTCACCGTGCGAATTTTTGTTTCACCAAATTCCGCCGAAACATTCTCAACCAAATCCGCATTATTTGTCAGCCAATCAGATTCAATAAAATGATTGCGATTAAGGAACCCAACCGCACCGTCCGCGTACCTAATCTTGTTCAGTTGTGCCAACTGCCCATCAGCCATAACCGTTTCAACAAATGTTGTACAATCAAACGCATCAAATCGGATTAAGGGGTCTGCATCCGGCGCCGCACCTTCGCCCAAGGGGGAATTAACATACCGCGCGCCTAAAAAAGCCCCACCGGGCATAACATCTGTTTTTGCCCAGCATCCCGCCAACAGCAAAACAGCAATCAAATATCGCATTTATAAATTTTCTTTTAACTGCATCCCGGTATAGCACAGCGACAACGCATCACGCACCATCATTTCACCACTATCGGGCAGCGTTGCCATTTTATCAACACACGCAACCAAGATATCAATATCTTTATCCGCACCGGTCAGGATTTTTGCCGACGACACACGTCTGTCCATTGGTGCCGCCATCCATGTACGCAGATTTGCGCCTTCTAAATCACTGGAACGCTGGGCAAACACGAACACCGCCAGTACCAAAACCAATACGCCCGCGCCAATAAAAATTTTCAGATATTTTTTTACAAAGTTCATTTTCTGTCCCCCTCTCACATTATTCTTGATTTTCGCATTTAACCAACCACACATCATAGTCCGCATTTTGCAATGGTCGTTGGCCTGGCTCGTTCCGCGACATCCAGTTGCTAAATATCTTTCCTTCATCTGTCTTGGAAATTTCAAGAAATGCAAAGAAGTCTTCGGCATCAAATGGGTCGGTTTGTTTACACGCACGCACCCCGATGGTCAGTTTTTCAAAGTCTATTGCCTGGCCCACGGGTATATTAAGCGTATATGCTTTGCCGGACGCCTTGTCCATAACACGGACGATTGCCAATTCACGATTTACATATGCATTTGCAACACATGGAATGGTGCAAGCCATTAAAAAAACTGCGACTAATTTTCTCATACCGAATATTTTAGCGCACACCACCCACAAAGTCAATTTACTGCGATAAATAAAAGTTTATCGCAGTATTCCTGGCTTATTAAAAAATCCCCCGATTGGGGGATTTTTTATTTTGCGCTCTTTTCTGCTGATGTTGCTGCCAAGTCTTCGACGATACGCGGCTTTTTACCTGACAACCCACGCAAGAAGAACAATTTAGCGCGGCGAACCTTACCAATACGAACCTTTTCGATTTTTTCAATCGCAGGGCTGTACAGTGGGAACTTGCGTTCTACACCAACACCGTATGATTCACGACGCACTGTAAAGGATGCATTATTTCCCATGCCGCCATCGCGTGCGATAACAACACCTTCAAAGATTTGAATACGGAACTTGTCGCCATCTTTAATTTTGACATGAACCTTTAATGTATCCCCAGCCTTGAAGTTTGGGATTTTTTTGTCGCCCATTAATTTTGCAACCTGGGCTGCTTCGATTTTTTTAATAATGCTCATTTTTCATTTTCCTTTATTAAGTCCGGCCGACGTTCTTTTGTTATGTCAACCGATTGTTGTTTCCGCCACCGTTCGATATTGCCATGGTGACCGGACAGCAGGACTTCTGGGACACTTTGTCCACGCCATACTGACGGGCGGGTGTATAATGGCCATTCCAACCCCCCGATTTCGAAACTTTCATTTTGGGTGGTATCTTCACCACCGTGCACCACATTATCCATTACGCGAACGCAACTGTCAATAAAAACCTGCGCGGCGATTTCGCCACCTGACAGTATATAATCCCCAATAGATAATTCCATAATATCATATTCATCAATGATACGCTGATCAATTCCTTCATATCGCCCGCACAACAAGGTGTATGTCGCATCCTGGTCCGCCACAAATTCACGCACCATTTTTTGATTCAATGTTGGTCCGCGCGGTGAAAAGTATATAATCTTTCCTGGATTCTTTACAGAATCGATTGCATCACCCAATACATCCGGGCGCATAACCATACCCGCGCCACCACCAAATTGTGTATCATCAACACTGCCATAACTATTGATAGCAAAATCACGAATGTTTATCGCATCATACGACCAAATACCGCGTTCCAGTGCGCGACCAACGACGCCACCTGACAGGGTACCAGGAAACATTTCTGGAAAAATGGTCAGTATATTAAAATGCATTTTATCGCACCGCCCCTGCATTATATGTGGTATACAGCAATCTGCGCTGTATGAACGGGAAGTGATCAAATTTGCCGTCCGCAAAACAGTACTGCACATTGCACACCTTGTTTGTATACGGACATACTGCATCGCTGGGCACAACGCGTATACCCATTTTTATTGTTGGATAGTCCCAAAACTGTTCACACAGACGCGCACAACTGGTATATATTTGACCATGCCATCGCGCGATACGCGGAACATGAATCGTTGTATATTTCTCATGCAGTACAAATGGCAGGGGCATTATTGGCATTTTCATTTCATCACCCCACATAAACAATTTTGTTTACCATATCAACCGATGCACCGACAAACGACACCATTTCACCATTGTCCATTTCGATAATATCACCGGCACCATAATTCTGGAAACAATCGACCACGCCAATCGTTTTGCCACCACGCACAACATCAAACCCGATTAAATCAGACTGATAATATTCACCTTGCGCCAAATCGGGCAGGGCATCACGCACAACAAACAAATCTGTTCCGCGCAATGTTTCTGCGGCATTGCGGTCATCAAAGCCGTTAATTTTCGCGATAATTACGGTTGAATTTGGAATTGCGCGCACAAATTTGAAATCTTCTGAATTAAACTTTGAACTTTGCACCTTGAACTTTTGAAAATCCATTGGGCTTTCAGAATATGTCTGAACACGCACTTCGCCACGAATTCCCTGTGGCGCAACGATTTTTCCAACCAAGATGTTATTTTTGTCGTTCATAGGTATTCGGCAGTTTTAACAATTCTTGCTTTATTTGCAAAAAATAATCCCGCAGTTTAATTTCGTTTTCCATGGCAAAGGACATCATATCTTCGATATTATCCAAATAGCAATCGTGAATCAGCGTTTTCAGTTCTTGATCTTGGAACCACACTTCGTGAAAGGCCTGATGAATAAAGGCCTTGCACATATTCAATCGACTTAATGCTTTTGGTGCCTTTGCCATGTGAACGCATACAGGAATAAAATTATTCAGCAACAGCTTCTGTTGTGGCTTCTTCTGCTGGCGCAGCAGCTTCGGCTTCGGCAGCAGCCTTAGCGGCAGCTTCTGCAGCAGCCTTTTCTTCTGCGATTTTTGCCAACTTGTCAGCTTTGTCTTTGATTTTCATCTGTGTCTTTTCAGATTGCAGATGTTTCTTTGTCTGAACAGGAATTGGCTTTGCAGCAACCAAACCAGCCTTTACCAAGAACTTGTAAACGCGGTCTGATGGTTTTGCACCTTTTGCCAACCAGGCTTTTACTTCATCCAACTTCAAGATAACGCGTTTATCGCTATCTTTTGCCTGCATTGGGTCGTATTTACCAACGACTTCCAAAACATTACCTGAATTACGCGCATTGCGTGAATCTGTCACAACAATGTGATAGTATGGGCGTTTTTTTGCACCGAAACGTGCCAAACGAATAACTGTTGCCATAATTTTTACTCCTTGTTTTAATTATCGTTTTTTCCACAAAGAAAACCGCCATCAAGGGCGAAACTCGCCGGATGATGCACCACACACACGCCGTGTACTGGGATTATTAGAATGGCAATCTTTGGGATTTGCAGGGCAATTATGAACTATAAACAACCAAAAGTCAAATATTTATTACTATTCTGGTGCGGGCGAAGGGAATCCGAATGTATAAACACACAATGAGTTGCGTTATTAGCAACGAATTGATGTGTGCGTCACGAGGATACCCGCTTCATACAAAATACACTTCAATCTTGGTGCGGGCGAAGGGAATCGAACCCTCGCCTGAAGCTTGGGAAGCTTTCGTTCTACCATTATACTACGCCCGCGATGTATGGCGAAATATTATATCATTTCCCCACCAATGTCCAGGACTTTATTTTTGATGTTCATTGGCGATATCACGGGCATATCGCTGAATTTCAGATACTGCATTTTCAAATTCAAATGCCGCGTGCATTGGGCACTTGTCGCATTGTGCCACACCACCCACCACAATTGGACACAGACTGATATCGCGAACAGATAGCGCATCACACCCCGCACGAATTGCCTGACCTGGGATATCCTGAACCCGTTTATACTTGGTCAGATATTTTTGAATATTCGTTGCCCGCAATTCACACAAGAAGATAAACACCGGGCACATTGATTTTGCCAGTTCTTTGCGTGCTTTGATTTTTTGATAATTGTCTTTGTTTGCGTTTGGATTTTTTTCGCGATACTGACGATTCCGTGCCAAAATATATTCACGATTTTCGCGATAATACTTTTTATCGCGCGCCACACAGGCCGCCAAATTATCTTTGTAATATTGACGCGACTTTGCGATATTCGCACTGCGATTTTTATAATACCGCGCCCGCGCACTTTCCTTACGCTGTTCACGGTTTTGCAGATACAATTCTTTTTGATACGCCTTGATTTTATCTGCGTGTTTTTCGCGATATCGACGGTTGTATTCAGACTTTGTACGACGAACTTTTTCTTTTTTTAATTCCGCTTCTTTCTGTACCAGATTTACATTACATGGGATAATTTCTATTGCGCCACTTTTTGCCGCATTTGCATTCAGTTTATGCAACCGACCAATGTTAATTTCAAATGGTAATTTACTGTGCACCAAACTGACCATTTCTTCGTTCATATAGGCAGTACCACACATTAAATCCATTATTTGTCCCGATGTAAACACATCATCCAAATGTTCATCAGATAAAAAATCATCAATTGACTTGGCCGTGCAAGTATCAAACAGATAGTATTCCAAAAACACTTCTGCCAATGTGGTAATTCGCTTTGTTGGCTTGGCTGTATCGGCGTAAATAATATGCGCCCCATTAGCCAACCATGAATTTAATTCCGAACTGCTAATCGCCATTATTTCACCTTGCCCAACAATGATTTATATATTGCGAACAAATCACTATTCCCAACAGCCTGGCGATATTTATAATTCAGCACTGCAATATCGTTATTATCAACCAACAGGCAATGCCCCGTATCATCATGGGGAAACCCATCTGGTGCCGCCACCGCATCGCCCAGTATAATATCACGCGCCCGACCAACCCGAGACACAGGCGTATTGAAATCATAAATTATTTGCATAAAGTTTTGCTTGCCCGGTGCCGCAACCAGCAAAACACCCGAACCTGGCGCAACCATTTGTAATTTATATTGCTGTTCCAATGCCGTAACCAAGTTCAAAAATTTAGTCTTTGACCCCGGTGTTTTTAACCCAACCAACGAAATTCTTATTGCTGGCGTCAGCACATCAGACGAAATAACATCGTTAATAATCTGTGCAACGCCATTGATATTGTTATGAAACTCATCAATCGATATATCCATTGACATCAACACCCGGGTTTTATACGCAACATTTGCCAAGTCGCCCAAAATTTGACTACGCAACGCTTTTTCTTCACCCCAAGCACCATTCGTTTTTATAAACGGCACTTTGTGATATTGCACCGCCGTTTCCAAACAATGCGCCATATAATCATTTTTTTGACTAAAATAGGGTGCCATTGCCTCGCCACCTGTGAACACCAAATGTTCCCATTGCGATATCGGCATTTCAGAAAACTGACGAATATAATCTTCCACCTTGGGCAAAGGCATCAAATTTTGTGCGATATTTGGTCCACTACATTCACAGCAGTGGGCGCACCGCAGGTTGCACCAATTTGTAATTTTTAATGCGAAACTGGTCTTTTCTGAATTATTTTGCATCAACAGGAATCTCGAACACTTGTTCCGGATAAATCAAATCCGGATTTTCAATATTATTTCGTTCTGCAATGATACTGAACAAAACACCACGACGCAGGAAATTACGCGCAATAATCCACAAACAATCCCCACGACGAACGGTATAGAATGTGTCATCATCACCGGTCATTTGTGGCATAACGAATTTATGATTTACCGCTGCGACTGTACGACCATCGCCATCATGCAAACGAACCGTTAATTTATATTCTTTGCCGGATTCCAGTGCTTCCTTGACATCCGCCCCCAGGCCAAAATGTCTGTGGTCAGACACGCGCGCGACCCCCAGGTATTCACCATCTAATGTCAACGACACCCGCAACCGTGGCAAGGCATCACCTGTCACAACTATCCGACCACTGGACAGATAGTCAATCTTTGACACTTTCAAATCGCCGTCTTGCAACGACGATGGCATTTGCAACAAAGTACTGCCATCTTGGGTCATCAGCAACGACACTGAATTCTGATACCCGCGTTCAGAAACATACACAAATACCTTGTCATCTGATTTAACCGTTGGTTCTGTCCCCAACAATGAAATTGTATAGTTGCCCGGCGCGTAAATCGTGGACGGGGCATAGACAAATTCCCCATTATGATTTGTGCGTTCTGTGGCAATGATTTTACCATTTACGACAATAGAAATATTTTGATGTGGCAACCAACGCCCTGCGATAATAATCCCGCCATTTTTTTCCACGCGCACAATATCAAATGTTGGCACTTGGCTGGGTTTTACCGTTTGAACCACAGGTTCTGGAACCTGGGGCACAACAACGACGCGTGCTGGCGTATTACCGCGAACAAAGGCCACCCAAATCGCAACCAAAATAACAAACACCGCGCACAGAATAGGGAACCAATACGCACGCAGGCCTGTTTTGCGTTCGTTTGCCTTGCTGACCGCCACCGCGTCCACAGACTGATTTTCTGCCTTTTTTTCCGATGGGCGCGCAAACAAATTCAACTTTTTCAAGAATTCCCGCGTATAGTCACGGCGATTTTCCTGCCAATCGTTTTGCTTTGAAATTGCGTTTTCGATTAAATCATCTGTCGAACGCTTTGTTTTTCCCATATTTGTCGCATTTTTCGCGTTTTGATTTGCCATGCTAAATACTCCTGCGGTGTAAAATTGTTAATTTAGACAAATTATTCCAAATAATATTTCTTTGTCAATTTATTTATGGTATAATTCAATCGAAAAAAGCAGGGGAAAACATGAAAAAAATTGGAATTATGACAACTGGTGGCGATTGCAGTGGCCTGAACACCGCGATTCAGCGTGTTGCCCGTGGCGCAATGCTGCGTGGTTGGACTGTTTATGGAATATTGGACGGCACTGATGGCCTGTGCACCAATCCGCCCAGGGTTATCAAGATTGACGAAACTACACTGCCCATTGAAAACGCCAGATTATCGGGCAGTTTTCTGCACAACGGCCACGCCGGTGCGCTAAATTTTGAATCCGCGGCCATGCGTGGCACACTGGATCAGTTTAATCGTCGCCTGCGCAATTCACTGGTTGAATTAAAACTGGATGCATTGATTTTAATCGGCGGCAACGGCAGTATATCACTGGCCTGGGCCAATCGTCGGGTTTACGCAGATTTGCAACTAATCTGTATGCCCAAGACTATTGACATGGACATCCCACTGACCGATACCACAATCGGTTTCGATACCGCGGTACAACAGTTAACCACATTCTGTGACCAGTTGATGTTAACCGCGCGCAGCCATCATCGCTGGTTTGTTGTACAATCCATGGGACGCGACTGTGGAAAACTAGCACTGAATGCAGGTGTTGCGATTGGCGCCAGTGCGATATTGATTCCTGAAATCAAGTTTAATGTTGATTCTGTCATTGAACACATTAAAAATTCACCCACCGACTATGGCATTATCATCGTATCCGAAGGCATCCGCCTGCGCGGTCATTCGGGTCGCCCCGCAGATATGATTTCGCGCAAATTAACCGCGGCCGGCATTACGAACCGCACGGCATTCCCTGAACACACCCAGCGGGCAGGGGACACCACCGCCGCCGACCGTATTGTTGCAACAACAATGGCAGATTGTGCACTAAACGCGATTGAAAATGGTGAAACCTATGTTATGACAGCAATGCAAAATGGTATATGTCGCACTGTTGGATTGGACGAATTTTGCGCAGCGGGCGAATCTGTCACCGATCCAAACATCCCGGAATTAACGACATCAAATGCCTATGTATCACCCGACGATCCATTATTAGAAATCGCCCACGATATGGGAATATATATTGGCGAATGTAAATAAGCCAAACAAAAATCCCGCATTTGCGGGATTTTTAACGGCCTTTTACAATTTCTTTGACGACACTTTGCTTTTGCTGGTCGTTTAATTTACCACCGGCACAGACCAACAGCACCGATGCAGCAAACAAAATCACCGTGGTTATCGTCAAGGGCAGGGCCGCCAACAAATCATTTTTTATCTTGTCTTTATTCATTTTTTATCGCTTTAATTGAAATTCTTTCATCTTGCGCCCCTTGGTCAGGTTTTCAACAATCTTTCTGTCCAAGAAGCCCCCAGCACGCTTGGTTGTTTTTACAACCGCACTGTCCAACGGTTCCACGAACGGGCACAGTCTATCTGATGCTGCCCGCATTGAATATATCTTGTCCTGTTTTTCATCATCCATGATATAGTATGTATTTTTTTCCAATTCCGGGTTATACTGTATCGACAATACGCGCACAGTGTCATACTTAATTTTTTCACCTTTTGGAAAGCTGTGCCATTCTTTAACATCCTTGACAACAATACTCCACCACGCAACCAAGGCGGCGGTTGTCACAATTCCGGCGGCGATAGCAACTTTCATCCACGCATCATATTGTTTTCGTGTCATTTTTCAAACTCGTTTTCTTTTCAGGTTAACACACAATCCGGGATTTACAATAAAAACATCAGTGATTAGCGTAAATGGCAACATGGCAAACCAAGACAAATAAAAGTTTAGTATGGTATTTATAAACAGAATTTTTGCAAAAAAAAATTCTGTCATCCCGGTGCTTGACACCGGGACCCAGGTTATTATTCCTTTTTATTTGCTTTCACCTGGATTCCGTGGTCAAGCCACGGAATGACAAAACACTTAATGTGTTTTGTAAGATAAACTTTTATTTATCGCAGCACCATTTATTCCACCACTAGTCACTAAAAAATCCCGCCGTGGCGGGATTTTTTATTTCTTTTCATCGTGCGTTTCCGCAACAATACATTCTTTATACTTATCAAAACCTTCCTTGTGCAAGATATACCAACATTGCTGTTCCAGCTTCAGGCTTTGTGTATTCTTTACACCATACTGCAAGTGCGACGGTGTCAACATTGTTTTGTCACGACAATAGCCCGTATCTTTGGCGGTACTGCTAAATGTCTGTTTTTCAGTACATTCTGTACACACACCCGTTTCCGGATTTACACCATGGCGGTCGTCTGCATTACACGCAGTACACGTTCTATCTGTATCACCCTTAAAGCCCATTGATGAATTCTTGCAACGATATTGATTGCATCCACCAACTTCAACCACCTTAAAGGTATTGATAAATTCATCTGTTGAACTAATCGTCCATCCACTACACGCCTTTTCTTGTGCAGCTTTGGTCTTCTTAATCGCTTCCTCTTTGGCCACCTGGGCGGCGGTGTACTTAACACACCCCTTGCCAGTCGAATTATGCTTATACCCATTCATGCAAACCAGTGTTTTATCCGCTGAATTTGCTAAATAAGCCAACGGATATCCCTTACCATAATCACTCCAGTAATTCCACACGGGTTTCGTGGCAGCACGAACCACCAATGGCTGAACATATGCCCCATAACCATCATCAGTATACCCCGTCACGGCCAAAACAACATCATGCTCTTGTGTGTTTTTTGCATGCCAAGGCTTTGCACTATCACGACACTTTCTATAATCATTGGCAACCAACATTGCAATACTATTTTCGCGATTAACACCATCCGCATTGGCCGATGTTGTCGATTTCATAATCGGACTTTCCCCTGAAACTTCGGTAACGCTGGAATTACACTTATTGCCACCTTTGCCGTTTTTACACAACCATATACAATCCGTATTTGAACTAATATTATAGTACGCTGTCCACCCAGATTTACCACTATCACGTCCTGCCCCCACCTGGGTTGGACAGAATCTTCCCCCGTTTTCATTCAATTCCCATGCAATCCAATAAACATCCCCCTTGTAAAGGGCCGCCCCAACAGATTTCAATGCGCCACTTTGTGTACTATTCAAACCACAGGCCGACCATGAACCTGTATTCGCCATCCATGCCTTGGCAATACTTGCACTCACAGC
This sequence comes from Candidatus Enterousia sp., assembly GCA_045635705.1. Classification (GTDB taxonomy): domain Bacteria; phylum Pseudomonadota; class Alphaproteobacteria; order Rs-D84; family Rs-D84; genus Enterousia. Next base: position 7,857 of record JAZTWE010000031.1, on the reverse strand, counting down.
CGTCCCTGCAAACGCAGTCCCAGTCATCGCAAAACAACACAAAAAACTAAAAATTGTTTTATTCATCATTTCCGCCTTATATTAATAATAGCAAACATTATCTTCCCACAGACCGCCAATCAACTTGCACTGTGATTCATACCATGATGCACTGAATGTACAACTGTCTGTATTTTCATTATATGTTGCCACTGGGTTTTCTGAATCTGCATTAAACGACAAGCATGCAACACGAACTGTACTTTCCACACATTTACCCAGTGTACCTGCATTTGGGTTTTCTTTGCCACCAAATACACTGGTACTAAACGCCGGCAATTCCTGGGTATTCGCCCCCATATTCTGCGATGAATACACCCATGTTCCTGTCAGACTTTCACATGTATCAATCAACTGTGCGCCTAATTCTTCCTGGACATCCTCCAGCAACATCGAAACCTTAGTTGTCACCGTTGGCAACACTTCATTCGTTGTTGGATCCTTACAGTTGTCATATGCATACTTTGCAATAATATCTGACAATGTTGAATTCGAGTTTATAGCAATATCTTTAACCTCGGTCAACTTACCAATTGCCTTGCTGCGACAGCCCCATGGATACCCCTTGTCACCCGCCGCAGGTGTGCACAATTCTGTCAAGTAGTTTTCAACTGCAACTTCGCATCCTTCGGCCACACGGGTATCATCAACAGAATTCACAAATGCCAACAATGCGCCCAAACCACATGCCTGGCCATTTGTGATACGGCCACTGCCATCAAACTGACATTGGGCATTTTCTGATGCACTGCCATACAATGCGGCACATGCAACAACCTTGTCCTGACACATCGCCTTGGCGGCATACGCACTTAATGCACCCGCAGCCTGGGCCGTTGTTTCGTCAAAGTCCTTTAATGCGCCTGACTGCGTGTCATAGCATTCTTTCATTGTGCTGACACAAGACATACGAACTTCTTCTAACTTTTCTTCTTGGGCCTGGCTAATTTCAATCAATGCACTGCGCTTAAATTCATTCCAAACTGTTTCTGCTTGGTCACGGCATGTATCCAATGCCTGGGTTGCAAACATACGACGATCGTCCAAGAAATTATTAAATGTCTTGTTTTGCGCCAAAACATCCGCACCCGAACCATCCAGGTTAATCAGGTTTGCCAACTGGAACAAACGGGCGGTATAGATTGGTTCGCCTGTTGTTTGGTTAATATATGCACCGGTCGGGTCCAAACAGCGTTTATAGTTTGCACCACATGCTGTTTCTGCAGTAATCGCTGTTTTAACCTTGTCCAAACATTCGTTAACATCCTGGGAATTATGGGCACGATATTCTTCCAAACGCGCCTCGCGCAGGTACTTTTCCGCCGTACGCACGGTCGCTTCGACCTGTTCGCGTTTGGCATCAATATTCTTTTGATACAGATTACAATCCTGGGTAATCATAATGCCATACGAACTTTTTGACATATTCAGCACAGCATCATTTTCGCACGATTCGGCAATCAGCTGCAAACACTGCTTTTCTGATGCATTAAACAGTTCCTTGCCTTCCAGTTCTGTCATATCAACCGCCTTGCTACCCGAATCGAACAATGACGAACCACCACCCCAAATATCATCCATGTCGGTTGAAAAATCCAATTCCATAACGCCCAACGATGACAAAGATGTACCTTCATCCTTGGCTTTCTTTTTACCAGACAACAAGTCACCAATTTCGGCCAAGACACTGGCGGCGGCACTGGTATCATTTTTAATCGCGGCTTCACCAACGCTGGCACTGTACATTGCCTCAACCTCGGCCGCGGTCTTGTCAACCGCATTCAGGTAATTATCTTCGAAATTCTGCAACAATGTCTTGGCTTCGTCCAAGGCATATTCTGTATCACGAAAATCTGTAAAACGGTCACTGCAATAGCAACGACGATATGTGTCATTGGCATTTGCACAAAACTGGTCCATGCATGTTGCATAGGCATCACGACATGTTGTATAACCACTGCCCATCTTGGAAATATCACTAAATACCGCGGTTGCGCGCGATGATGCCGCACGCGATGCGCCAACCTTTGGCGCGATTTTTATACTGGTGCGCGCACCTGTTGCACTGCGCGCCATACCCGTCGCACTGCGGGCACCCATTGCATCAGAACGAACCGCCGCACGCGATGTTGCCGCACGCCCCGCCTGGTCCACAACCGTGCTGCGCGATGCAACACGACCGTCACGCTTTACCGCGCCAGTGGCATTACGGGCCGACACGCGCCCCGAATCCTGGGTCGCAACATTGGCCACAGTCGAACGACGAACAACACGTTCTGCATCCGAACGACCCGGTGCAGTCACCGCCGCCGTGGCACTGCGTGGATTAACCGGCGCATCAGCACGAACATCTGTTGACACACCAAACGCTGCCAACAGCAAAGAAAACCAACAAATTTTCGTAATATTCTTTCTCAATTTACTTCTCTCTTTGCTTTATTTTATCATTTTTCGCCCATTTGAATCAACAGCAAATTCACACCCGCCGTTAATAATATCCTGTTCTGAAACCAGTCCCATATTCAGCCCCCAAAACATCGCGTACATTTCATACGCACTGTCAAACAGACCATAGACATCCACTGTTTTTCCGTCCGACAACACCCGAAACCCATCGTTCATCGCGCGGGTGGCGCGCCCCAGCAAATCCAACGCCATTGTCCACCGCGCATCGCACGGCTTTATAATTCTGGCCATTAAATCAGCACGCAAATCACGAATTTCAGCACCAAAATCATTGTCAGAGCCAACAGTATCTTCAATCGCAATCAGGTTCATCAGCGCAATCGACAAATCCTGGTCAGACGACAAATCCAGCGGATTGACCTTCTTTTTGTCATCCGCGCCCTGAACCATTTTTTTAAGATTTTGCTTGTCTGCCTTGCTCATAAACCTTTCCTTGCCCACAATGGTACAAAAAATAGAGCAATCAGGTCAACAGGTTATTTTCTGAACCCCGCGCATATGCGCTGACCGCGCCCGCGGATTATTTTCCAGTTCCACATCTGACGGCAACTGTGTTTTCAGCAACCGAAATGGCGCACACGCCACCACGGGTAAGCGCGGATCCCCCGGCGCCGTTGTCCATTCACGAAAAGCATTCTTTACAATTCTGTCTTCTATGGAATGAAATGTCACACATATACACATACCATTTTCGCGCAGCAAACCCGGCACCGCCGCCAATGCGCGTTCTATTTCACCCATTTCATCATTTACCGCGATACGCAGGGCCTGAAAAACCGGCGCAACATCGCGTGGATTATGTATCAGGTCACGCAATTGAAATGTTGTCTGGGGCTGCGCATCTTTTATGGCGCGCGCCAATACCGCCGCTTTTTTAACATCGCCATAATTACGCAGAATATCTGCCAGTTCCTGAACCGTGGCATCCGAAATCAATTCAGCCGCCGTCTGACCCGCCACCGCCATTCGCATATCCAGGGCCGCATCGGCACGAAATGAAAAACCGCGTTCTGGGACATCAATCTGCATCGATGAAATTCCCAAATCAAAGACAATTGCATCAACTGGTGTTTCCAATTCTGTGATATGGGAAAAAGTTTTTGGCACAAAGGTAAACCGATTACCATATTCTGCCTTAATCACATCCGCATCTGCCACAACCCCCGGGTCCCGGTCAAAGGCAATCACATTCGCCCCACGCGACAAAAATGCGCGTGTATAGCCACCCGCACCAAATGTGCAATCAACAACTGTCTTGCCCGCAATATCCCCCAAGGCATCCAATACAGCGTCTAACAGAACAGGAATATGTTTCATGATGTTATTCAATCTCCACCTTTATCCCCAGGGCGGCCAAATCCGCGGCCGTTGTTTTTCCCAATTCAACCCCACCGGGCAACGCCATTGTCGCAACCTTGTCCGCGCCGTGCAGATTCAAAACCACCTGGGTATAACCACGGGGCAGGGCGACAATCGCCTTTTTAACAGCCGCCAAGACACCGCCATCACGAATATCCAGGGTTATTTTCTTGGCAATTTTCGCAACCCACTGACTAAGCGGTGTAATAGAATCCACGAATATCGAAACCCTGTCATCACGATTTGATGTTTTGCCCGCAATCAAGACCACCGTTTCTGTGGACAAGATTTGCGCAAATTCAATTGCCGCATCACCAAACGCCACCGCATCAATATTACCATAACTATCCGATGCATTGATGGTTATCATTTCCTTGCCTGTTTTCGTACGCCGACGACTAAAAGAATTCACAGTCGCCGCAATTTGCACAGACTTGCGGTCACCCATCGCCGCCAGTGTCGCACTGGTCGCCAGGTTTGCGCGCCCAATCAAGTGTTTATATTGATCCAGCGGATGCGCAGAAATATAAAATCCCAATGCACTAAGTTCATTTTCCAGCCGCTGTCCAAATGTCCACGGCGTGGTTTTTGGCAGGTTTTTATGCAACCTATCTTCGGTCACATCGTCTTCGACCGTATTCGCAAACAACGACAACAGGTTTGCAGATTCCTTGGACTTTGACGCATACGACAAAATCGCATCAGCATTCATATAAATCGCCGCCCGATTTGGCTCTAATGAATCCAATACACCAACCTTGGCAAAGGCTTCCAAAATACGCTTGTTAACTATTGTGGCGCATCGTTTTGCAAAGTCGGTCAGGTTCTTGAACTTACCATTCGCATTTCTTTCTGCGACAATGGCATCTGTTGCAACCGTCCCAACGCCCTTAATCGCCGCCAGTCCATAAATAATCTTGCCATCACGCACGGTAAACAGCGACTCACTTTGATTGATATCAGGCGCAACAATCTGTATTCCAAAGTTAGATTTAGCATCATCGACGAACAATGCCAATTGGTCTGTATCGTTCAGATTACTGGACATTGCCGCCGCCAAAAATTCCGGCGTATAATTCGCTTTCAGATACGCGCATTGATTTGCGACAATCGAATAGGCAATCGCATGCGATTTATTAAACGCATACTTTGCAAAGTCCTTGAACTTTTCCCACAGGTCTTTTGCTGTTGCCCTGTCCAAAGTACCTTCTTTTTCGCACCCTTCATAGAATTTACCTTCCAGTTCATCCAGCATCTTGATAATTTTTTTACCCATCGCCTTGCGCACGTTGTCCGATTGCCCACGGGTAAATCCGGCCAGCACACGGGTTAATTGCATAACCTGTTCCTGGTAAACGATAATACCGTATGTTTCTTTCAAGATTGCCTCGGCACGCGGATGAACATATTCAACCTTTTCTTCGCCGTGCATACGCGCGATAAATTGTGGAATAAACGCGATTGGTCCCGGTCTATTTAATGCATTCAACGCCGATATTTCCAAGAAACTAGTTGGGTGCATTTTACGCAATGTTTGCTGTACAAACGGGGCATCGAATTGGAATATACCTTCGGTGTGTCCTGATTGCCACAACTGCATAGTTTTTGGGTCATCGGTTGGTATTTTATCCAAATCAATATTTATCCCGCGGGTCTGCTGAATCAGTCGCAACGCATACTTCAAGATAACCAGGGTTTCCAACCCCAAAAAGTCAAACTTAATCAACCCCGCAGATTCCAAATAATGTCCATCATATTGGCACGATGGCAACGGGTTGGCGGGGTCACGATATACCGGTGCAATCTTGGTCGTTGGGCGGTCACCAATAACAACCCCACACGCATGTTGCCCCAGGTTACGCAGCGCACCTTCTAATTCTTCGGCGACTGTCACAACCTTGTTCAAATCTTCGTCATTATTCAGCACATCTTGGATTTCAGGCGACATACTGACCGCATCTTTCAGCGTTTTTGCATCCTGTGGAATCAGTTTTGATAATCTGTCTGATTTAGAATAGGGCATACCATACACGCGCCCAATATCACGAATTGCCCCACGCGCCTGCAACGAACCAAATGTGATAATACGGCACACTGAATCATGCCCATACTTATCGCACACATACGCCAATACGCGTTCAATACCATTGGGTTCAAAGTCCACATCAAAGTCCGGCATTGAAATACGATCAGGATTCAAAAATCGTTCAAACAGCAAACCATACTTTAACGGATCAACATTTGTAATCCCCAATGCCCACGCCACAATTGACCCCGCACCCGAACCGCGTCCTGGGCCAGTCAAAACATCGTTGTTCCGACACCAATTGATATAGTCTGCAACGATTAAGAAATACCCCGGGAATCCCATACCAATAATGACCCCCAGTTCAAATTCCGCCTGTTCATAATATGGCGCAGTATCTGTGATTCCGTGATGTTCCAATCTGCGTTTTAATCCCGCCATCGTATTATCGCGCAGCATTTGGCATTCTGTTTCCAAATCATCACCAAATCGTGGCAACAGTGGCTTTTCATGAACATTGACCATAAAACCACAGCGCTGCGAGATAACAACTGTATTTTCAATTGCTTCGGGCAGGTCAGAAAACAACTCTGCCATTTCATCATAAGATTTGAAGTACTGTTCTGATGATTTGCGTGGTCGTTCCGGATCAATAACCTTGGTCTGTCCCAAAACACACCCCAATGCATCCGCGGATTCATAGTCTGAATCTGCGGCAAAGCAAACATCATTTGTCGCAACGATTGGAATATTCAATTCCTGGGCAATATTCAAAAATGCGGGTTCTGTTTTAATTTCTGCATCCAACCCATGACGCTGAATTTCAATATAAAATCGATCGCCAAAAATTTCCAAGAAACGCCGTGCATAAACCTTGGCTTGTTCATCCTGGCCATTCAAGATTGCCATCCCCAGCGGCCCGGTATGCGCCCCAGACAAACAAATCAATCCATCACTGTGCGCCGTCAATTCATCCAAGGTAATATACGGCCCCAAATGATGATTATCCGGGCGCATATACATAATGCGATTCAACGAACACAGATTCAAATACCCTGCGTGGTTTTGCGCCAACAGTACAATCTTGGACAATGATTCCATACGCAGCATTTTAGGATCGACCCCATGATGATTCAGCGATATTTCAACCCCAATAATTGGTTGTACCTTGTTCTTGGGCATTACATCTGAAAATTCCGCACACCCCGACATCAAATTAGTATCGGTCAGCGCACACGCCGACATCCCCGCTGCGATACATAAACTGGGGATATTTTTTACGGTCAATGTACTGGCGCCCACTGAAAATCGTGAATGCGTACGAAGATGAACAAACTGATTACTCATGTCCGACACCATACAAAAAATTGCCCCTGGGGGCAACCATATTATTTCCTAAAAAAGCACATTTTTAATAATTATTTTGTTGCATTGATACCGTTCAAGAATCTGCCCCAATATTTCAAGAAAATAGTCTTGTCTGTTTCTGGGTTGTTTGCAATCGACAAACCGTCCCAATCGATAATCCCACACAGATTCATATCATCATCAAAAAATATATTCATCATATTCAAATCAAAGTGTGCCAAAACCTGGCGCGGGTTATCACAGGGCATTTCAACTGTACGCGATTGCAGTGCCGTTAAATAGCGTTCTTTATTTGGAATTTTATTAACATCAATTGATTGCAATTCATCAATAAATTCAAAGATTTGTTTTTCTATCTTGTCCTGATTTGCCAAGATTTGTTCCGGTGGAAAATCTGTAATTGCGCGCCCCTGGATTCGTGGTGTTATGATAATACTATCCCGCTTTGCGACAAACACCTGGGGCATATTAACACTGATTCGCGACCGAACATATTCGTTCAATTTCGCAAAATCTTTCAGTCGCTTGTTTGAAACACTGCGAAACACCTTTACAAAATATTTGTTATTAACGACACAGACAAATCTGTTCAATGTATG
>JAZTWE010000030.1:0-3556 GCA_045635705.1 Candidatus Enterousia sp. | reverse complement strand
CTGATGGCAATCGCAAATGGGATGATATACTGGCCTATGATTATGGTTTGGATTTGGAACGCGTACGCCCAAAGAAAGATAATAAATAACAAAAACTGAATGTTGAATATACGGGCCTGCGTGAATATGACGATTTGATTCGTGCATATCAGGCGGATGAAAATATGTCGGCCCAATTAAATGCGCTGGCCGCGTTCAAGGAGCAATCTGTGCGCCGCGCCGCCACAGAACGTCTGGCAGCCGCAGAATTAACCGCGGAAAAGTCGCGCGAAACGATTGTGCGAACAAATGATACAATCGATGAATTAAATGCGCGATTAAAAACACTGCGGGCAAAGTTAAAAAAACAGCGCCAGGATGTTGGCAAAGAACCAACCAAGCAGTCTGCGGCGAAAATATTGCGCACAGAATCACAGATTGATAGTGCGAATGAAAAACTAGACCGTGCACAAAAGCGGCTGGCAAAGGCCCAGCGTCGTTTGGCGGCGGCATCCGACGATGCCGATGTCGCACGCAGAATACTGGATACGGAACCTGAATTTGTCGGGGCGATTACTATTCCAAATCCAACAGATGTTATGGTCAGTGAACCAGCACCGGTACCAAGTACGGTTGATACAGACCCAAAACCAATTCAGGCATTTGAACCAAAGGCAAACGATATGGCAGACGAAGAAGTAAAACCACTGTTTGATACAGATCCGGAAATCTTGGATGAAGAGATTGCGTTCAAGCCGATTGAATTTGATGCGCCTGCGGCTGCGCCTGTGATGCCACAGCCTGCGCCGATTTCTTTTACGCCACCTGCATCGGTTGCACCAGTTGCCACAGAACCAGTGGTCGCCCAAGAAACAATTATTGAGCAAGTCCCAGATGTGCCAATGTCGGCACCAGTGCTGGATGCGATTACATCGGTCGAAGTGCCAAATACTGAATTGTATTCTGAATTTGATGCACCGGTTGAAGCAACCCCGGAAATTCCGATGGCGGCACCTGTACCACCGGCCCCGGTTATGCCAGAAGTGATAGAACAACCACAGCCTGTGCCACAACCACAACCGACACCTGCGCCAATGCCAGAAATTTCACCGGCGCCAAATTCAGCAGGCGTGCGTCCGCTGTCGCCAATTACAGGTGTCGCGACCCCTGAACCCCCAGTTCAGCGCAAGCCAACAATGCTGTATTATGTTATGCTGATAATACTGATTGTGCTGTCGATATTTACATTGTGGATTTATCAGAAATCAACCAATAAAAATACGCCAAACCTGGCTGCCAAAACCCAACCAATGCCCGCCGAAGAAATTGTAAAACAACCAGCGACAGAACAAAAAGTCAGTGCCAAGGCAGATGTTGCATCACCATTTGTTGAAACGGTGTCTGTTGCGCCAACGACTGCGCCAAAGACAGAAGAAAAGAAAGCGGATGCGCCCGTTGTACAACCAAAGCAGGAAGTGGAACCCGCCCCTGTACAGCCAGTGGCAGTGGCCGTTGAACCAGAACCTGCTGTCAGCAAACCTGAACCTGTTGCAGTTGAAACGGTGGCTGCGGTTGTTGAAATGGTGCCTGTGACGGCAGAACCAGTAACAAAACCAGTTGTTGCACCAATTGAAATGCCGACATCGCCGTTTGTTTCGGACGAAGTCGTGACCAAGAAAATCCCGACCGAGGCCGAAATCTTGGCTAGCAAGCCGGCATACAATGTGTCGCAACAGGAAAAAATGTTTGTAGCCGAAGTGGCAGAACTAGAATATGTTGATGAACCGGTCGCAATGCCCGAACCAGCAGTTGTGACGGAATCTGTGGACGAAGGTGTTGAAATGTGTGCGGGTGGTGTCGCACCCGATACAGACGGCTGCTGCCCAGGTGAATATTTAACCGATATGGATGATGGCAGCGTTGCATGCTGTGCTGATGGCACTGATGAATGTTTCCCACCGATGTTTTAATAAAAATCCCGCCACGGCGGGATTTTTATTACCAATTTAATGCGGTCAGAATTCGGGCAAAGTTTGCAGATTCCTGTTCTCTGGAATCAACATCAGAAAATGCTATATCCCCTGCCCCTGACAGCCATTGTATCGCCGGCATTGTGGTGTTGTGAAATGTGTCAATGCGGTGCAGGATTGTTTTTGCGTTGTTGTCGTCGCGGCGTACGCTGCCCTCGGACTTGCGTTTGTTGATGCGTTGCATCATTATTTCGTCAGGAACATTCAAGTAAATTACATGAATGTTGTATTTTTTTGCATAGTTTTTAACCAGCCACTGTGCCTGAATCAAAGTTCGTGGAAATCCATCCAGGATTATATCGCCCGGCGTTTGTTTCAATGTTTTTGCGACTAAATCGCAAACCATTTCATCGGGTATCAGGTTGCCACCCGCAATTGCGATGCGAATTTGGGAACCGTCGGGCTGGGCACGCAGAATTGCGCCCGTTTCAATATGTGTATATTCGGGGTGTATATCACGCAACATTCGGGAAAAAGTCCCCTTACCCGTGCCAGGCCCACCCATCATAACAATCATTTGTTTTTTATCTGTCATGCCTTTAATTATAACATAAAAACCACCGTCCGCAAAGCAGACGGTGGGATAATCTGTGAATTCACAAATTATTTTTTGCTGTTTTCGATTGCAGCACCCAAGATATCGCCCAATACGGAACCAGAATCGGCTTCGTTTGCGAATTCTTTGACGGCCTGCTTTTCCAATGTCACCTGCAGGGCACGGATAGACAATTTAACAGTGTTGTCTTCGACCGAAACAACAGATGCTTCGACGGAATCGCCAATGTTAAATTTAGATGTGTCCTGTTCTGATTTTTCGCGTGACAGGTCTGTGCGACGGATAACACCACGTGCATCGCCCGCCAATGCCAAAATCAATTCATCAGGTGTGATTTCGGAAACTGTACCGCATACAACAGCGCCCTTCTTGATAGAAACTGCGTTGTTTTCTGCGCTTTCTGTCAGCTGTTTGATACCCAGTGTAACGCGTTCTTTTTCTGGATTGATGTCCAAGATTTTTGCAGTCACTTCCTGGCCGCGAACGAATTTTTTCAATTCTTCTTCGTCCAGTTTGTTCCAGGACAGATCGGAAATGTGAACCATACCGTCCAGTTCTGGGGTCAATGCAACGAACAAACCGAATTCAGTTGTGTTCTTGATTGGACCAGTTACAACATCGCCAACATTGTGGGTTTCTGCAAACTGTTTCCATGGGTTTGGTTGCAGTTGTTTATAGCCCAATGAAATGCGGCGTTTGTCTTGGTCGATACCCAAAACAACGACATTGATTTCCTGGCCGTTTTGCAGAACTTTGCTTGGGTGGATGTTCTTGTTTGTCCATGACAATTCAGACATGTGGACCAAGCCTTCGATATTGTTGCCCAGGTCAATGAATGCGCCGTAATCTGTCAAAGATGAAACCTTGCCAGATACTGTGTCGCCAACATTGAATGCGCGTGATGCTGTTTCCCATGGGTCTTCTTCTAATTGTTTCATACCCAATGAAATGCGATGTGATTCAGGGTCGAATTGGATAACCTTGACCTTAA
>JAZTWE010000029.1:0-12367 GCA_045635705.1 Candidatus Enterousia sp. | reverse complement strand
TCTGGTCTGCCAAATGATGACCATATGTCCACGGCGCGTGATATTGCGCTGTTGTCAATGGCGGTGTATAAACACTTTCCACAGTATTGGCATTTCTTTGGTATAAAATCGTGGGTTTATAATGGCAAGACATACACAAACGGAAATCGTTTACTGGGGTCGTTTAATGGCTGTGACGGGATGAAAACCGGGTACACTAAAAAGTCAAAATATTCATTGGTGGCAACGGCGCATCGTGGTAATGCGCACCTGATGGCGGTGGTTTTGGGGGCTGAAAACAAAGATGTCCGTGCAAATGTTGCGGCGCAAATGCTGACCAAGGGTTTTGCGATGTTAAACAATGGCGATACGCCGATTGTACGGGAAACGCCGGTCCCACCGGTTCAGAAAACATCTGTGCCGGATACTGTGACGGCTGCACCAACATTTGCGGCGGCATATACTGCGGCAACGCACAGTGCGGCATCTGTGCCGGCATACAGTGCGCCAACAGCCACGGGCGCGTCACTGTCAGCGGGGGCGGGTGTTCAGTTTGGTGCATTTTCATCGCGTGAATCTGCCGCGGCCCAGGTTGCAAATGTTAAAAACAAGCTGGGTGTTGATGCGACGATTGAAACGGCGCCAAATGGAATGTATCGCGTTCGTGCAAATGGATTAACAGAATCCCGTGCCCAGGAAATAAAATCATCTGCTGCTGCCAACGGCATTGACAGTTATGTTTTTCATTAGTATTCTGTGAACCATGAATCCAAAAATTGAAAAGTTGATAAAGTTATTTGCGAAACTGCCGCGCGTTGGTGCCCGCGGGGGCCAGCGTATCGCACTCAGTTTGCTGCAAGACAAAACCGGCCGCGCATCCGCGCTGGCGGCGGCGATTATGGATGCGTCTGAAAACATTGCGCCATGTCCAACCTGTGGTGTTTTAACAGACAGAAATTCAACCGCGTGTGAATTTTGCCGTGATGCGGCGCGCGCAAACGGTCAATTGTGTGTTGTGCGTGATTTGGCGGATGTTTGGACACTGGAAAAATCAGGTGTTTTTCATGGTCGCTATCATATCATCGGTGGTGTTTTGTCGGGGGCCAGTGGCACATTACCTGATGACCTGAATATTCATAATTTACCGCAACGCATCGCATCAGAAAATATTTCCGAGATTATTTTTGCCCTGCCAAATACTATCGAGGGTAAAACAACCCAACACTATATTGTTTCTGTGATTGGTTGTTCTGAAAATGTTGTGTTCTCTGAACTTGCATCAGGTGTCCCATTGGGCGGTGATTTAGATTACCTGGACGATGGTACGTTGACATTGGCGTTTGGGGGGCGCAAATCGTTATGACAGATTCCGTTTCTTTCCTGCCACCAGTGTCCGAAATGATGCGTGATTGTGGACTGGAACCTAAAAAGCAGTTTGGTCAAAATTTCTTGTTTGATTTGAATTTAACCGGTCGCATTGCACGCAGTGTTCCAAATATTGAAAATATTCCTGTGGTCGAAGTTGGACCTGGGCCTGCGGGGCTGACACGCGCGCTGTTGATGGCGAGCGCACCACGCGTAATCGCAATTGAAAAAGACAAAACAACCGAACCGATTTTATCGCAAATTGTGGATGCAGCAGCGGGTCGTTTATCTGTGGTTTACGATGATGCATTGCGTGTTGATTTTTCAAAACTGGGGGTGGATAAATATGCGATTTGCGCGAATCTGCCGTATAATGTCGGTACAGAATTATTGATTGGGTGGCTGCAACAAATTGCCAATGGTGCCACAATACAATCGTTGACCCTGATGTTCCAGCGCGAGGTTGCACATCGTATAACCGCGCGTCCTGGCGATGAGCACTATGGTCGTTTGGCGGTTTTGACATCACTGATTGCAGACAGCCGTATTTTATTCGATGTTCCAAATACTGCATTCGTTCCGCGGCCAAAGGTTCAAAGTGCAATCGTTCAAATTATTCCAAACGCGGACAAGATTTCAAAAATCCAAGACTTAAAAAAGATAGAACAAATCACGGCAAAATTATTTGGTCAGCGTCGCAAGATGATACGCGCAATTATGCCAAATGTTGACTGGGCGCGCTTTGGTTTAACGGGAACGGAACGTGCTGAAAATCTGACACCGGAAACATTTGCATTGCTGGCTGAAACTTTGTTATAATCATTGTGTGTTGACAGGATAGGGGGGGGTAAATGTCTGTGTCTGTATTGTTATTTTTGTGCTTGATGTTTGGGCTGGTGTATTTGATGCGTCGTGCGCGCATTGGTGCATTGGTTGCATTTTTATTTGCCGGCATTTTATCAGGTCCCTATGTTTTTAATTTGTTCGCAGTCAGCGATGTTTGGTCCATCTTGGGCGAAATTGGTATTTTGTTTTTGTGGTTTACCATTGGTTTGGAAATAAATATGCGTCGTCTGTGGCGCATGCGGCGTACGATATTCGGCTTTGGCGCGGCCCAGGTTATGATGGTTGCTGTTATGATGTTTCCACTGTTGTTTAATATGACATCGTGGACGATAACAGGTTGTGTTATGGTTGCGATGTTGCTGGCAATGTCCAGTACATCCGCAGATATGCAATTGTTGATTGATAGGAATCAATTAAACACAGATATTGGAACCCAGGCTTTTTCGGTTCTGTTGTTTCAAGACTTGTTTTCAATTCCATTGCTGGCAATGTTGCCGGCCCTGTCGGGCAAGGCGTTTAGCCTGGGGGCGACCATAATTGATGTTGCGGTTATATCTGTGGCATTGGTTGTGTTGGTTGTATTGGTTGGTCGTTTTGTATTAAATCCCATATTCCGCTTGGTTGCGCGCGTTAAATCCAAAGAGGCCTTTTTGCTGGCCGTATTATTAAACATTGTATTGTGGTGTGTGCTGTTGGAATTATTGGGGCTGCCGGCGGGGCTGGGGGCGTTTTTGGCGGGTATGCTGATGTCTGAAACTGTATTCAGACATCAAATCACCGCCCAGGTTGAACCATATTCAATGCTGTTCTTGGCGTTCTTTTTTATCGCACTGGGCATTGGGTTAAATCTGCCGATATTGATGGACAACTGGTATATTGTCTTTGGTGGGCTGCTTGCGTTGGTGACATTAAAGTTCTTTGCGATATTTATGGTCGCACGCGTTCGTGGGGTCGCTGTTCCCAGTGCCACAATGATTGCATTGATATTGGCCCAGGGTGGTGAGTTTGGCCTGTTGATGTTGCAGACCATCAAGACCAGCGGTATAACTGTTTTACCACTGTCTGATATAGAAATTTTAACTGCTATCATCGTTCTGTCTATTATGACAACACCACTGCTGTTGTGCCTGCACGATTATTTGCAACGTCGTGGATTGCTGTACCCATTACTAAAAAATCATAATCACAGCGATAAAAACGAAGCGCGTCCTGATGTATATGTCTGTGGTTTTGGGCGTGTGGGGCAAACCGTGTGTCAAATGTTGGATGCCCGCGGTATTTCATATGTTGCGATTGATGTTGATATCAGTTCGGTAATGATGGGGCGCGAACGTGGATTTAATGTTGTCTATGGTGACACGACTAATGCCGATATTCTGCGCGAATTTGGTTTTGCCCCGCGCAAGTCACGTGCTGTGGTTGTTGCGTTGGATAATGCAACAACGGCGCGCCGTACAATATTGGCAATAAAATCTATTGCACCGCGTGCGCACGTTTTTGCCCGTGCGCGCAACCTGGCCGATGCCAAGATTTTATTGGCCGAAGGAATTGAAACCGCGCTGCCTGAAACAATCGAATCATCGTTCTTTTTGGGGTATACAGTCTTGAATCACTTGGGGGTATCAGACCGTCAGATTGATGAATTATTGGCTGAAATGCGTGCGGATAATTACAGTGCGTTGGATGTGCAAATATCTGATAAACAAGAATAAAAATATCCCCGTGCGCGGGGATTTTTAATTGCTTTTATCGCGCTGTGTTGTTATATTGCCTGGTATCTAAGGAAAGTGCAAAATGAAAAAGATTTGGATTGTATTGTCTATTATATTCGGTGCAATTATTTTTGACCAATTGTCCAAGGGCGTATTACTATATCTAATTACGGGTGGTATCCAGGTGGCTGGACCTGCATGGGAAATTGTGCCGGTGCCTTATTTAATGGCGCATATCACAGATTGGTTTAATATTGTTTTTACATGGAATCCTGGGACATCGTTTTCATTATTCCGTGCGATGGGTGAATCTGCACCAATCGTTTTGATTGTTTTGACCAGTGTTGTAATTGGTTTTATTGGTCATTATTTATTTTGTCGTGCCAATAAATATGAACGTGTACCACTGGCGTTAATCGTGGGTGGTGCATTGGGCAATTTGATTGACAGAATTCGTTTTGGCGCGGTGGTTGATTTCTTGGATTTTCACATTGGTGGTTGGCATTGGCCGGCATTTAATGTGGCTGATATTTGTATTTGTGTTGGTGTTGGTTTATACCTGTTGAATTGGTATTTGGCGCGTCGCAAATGTATAAAGAATGTAAAGGATGGTAAATAAAATGGTTCAGTATCTTGATAATAATTCTGGGTTTAATCAGTGGAACGCAAATCGTCAGGCCACGACTAAACGCTCGGCGTTTTCTGGTTTTTTGTGGTGGACACTGTTGTTCTTTGCAGCATGGTGGTTGATGGGCGCATGGATGTCACCACGGCAAAATGTGGTCGCAGAAACCGCAACGGATGCTGTTGTCGATTTGTCGGCTGTACCGGTATCAACGATAAAGTCTGAAAATATTGCTGCAAATGTTCAGGGATTGCGTATAAACAACATTGCATTGTCTGATTTCGCAATCAGTGCAGATGATAGTGCCCCCGTCACATTGCTGGCAGATACTGGATTTATAGAGGTTGGATTCGTATCCACTGGGACAACCGCCCCATTGGCCACAACCGTGTGGGATGCCAACGATAATGTTTTTTCATGGCGTAATTCTGATGGTGTAAAATTTACCCGTACAATAAATACCGATGGTTATTTAATTTCAATTGTTGACACTGTTCACAATGCGACCCGCAATCCGATTTCTGTTGCGCCATACGCACGCATTGTTCGTGAAAACAATGGCACTGGTGCCAGTGGCGTTTCCAATGGTGCAATTGCCTATGTGAATTCAGATGTTGAAACAGTTGATTGGCGCAAGTTGGACAAGAAGTCGTACGCATTTTCAACAACGACTGGCTTTGCCGGGTTTGCAGATCAATACTGGGAAACAGTTGCATCAATTGATGCACTGGACCAAACAATTCGTGTTAAAAAGTCCGGCGATAATTATATCGCAGACGCTGCCGCCGCGGCTGTGTCTGTCGCGCCGGGTGCGGATGTAACAATCACAACGAATGTTTTTGCAGGTCCCCGTGACCAGTCTGTGTTGGATGCCGCGTCCAGTACAATTGTTGGTTTGGATGAAACGATTGACTATGGTTGGTTTTGGTTCTTGGCGCGCCCAATGTTGTGGCTGTTGAATGTTATTCATACATTTGTAATGAATTATGGTGTGGCGATTATCATAATGACAATTCTGTTGCGTTTGGCTATGTGGCCATTAACGCGCAAGTCATATGTTGCGACCGCCGCAATGCAAAAAATGCAGCCTGAAATGCAACGCATTCAAAAACTGTACGCCAATGACAAGGCGCGTATGCAGATGGAAATGTTGCGTCTATATCAAACACATCGCACATCGCCAATGTCAGGCTGTCTGCCAATGCTGATTCAGATTCCAATATTCTTTGCATTGTACAAGGCGTTATTGGTATCTGTAAATATGCGCAATGCCAACTTTTTGTGGATACATGATTTGGCGGCGATGGATCCTTACTTTATCCTGCCGATTTTGATGGGTGCAACAATGTGGTTGCAACAGTATTTACAGTCGCCAAAGTCATCCGGCGCAGGTGCCAACGATGTCGCGGTCCAGACCCAGCGAATGATGCGTTGGATGCCGATATTGTTTACGGTAATGTTTGCATGGATGCCGGCTGGATTGGTTCTGTATTGGACGGTATCAAATATATTTGGGATTATTCAGATGTTTTTAATCAAGCGCAACAGTAAATAAAAACACCGCCATTTGGCGGTGTTTTTATCCTTGAATTTTTTGCATGAATGCATTGTGGTTTTCCAGTTCGTCTGCATGTGGTGCAAATGTACGGCGTGGAAAGTTTGCCCCGATCTTTGGGTGTTTCAAAAAAGCCGCGTGTTGTTGCGCAATTATTTCACTGACATCTGGTGCAGGGGCCGTGTTATCCAGTTCCAAGAATACCTTGGCCAAGATTTCCGAGTCGATTAACGCCCCGTGTGCATCCGCACGCGCCGTCAGTGATATTCCATACCACTTCGCCAACGCATCCAGCGAATAACTTTTGGGGCCAAATACGCGATTGCGTGCAATAACAATAGAATCCATTTGTTGTTCGCGTGGAATCTGTTTCAGTCCCAACATACTTAATTCGTGATTAACAAACGGAAAGTCAAAATCGAATCCATTATGCGCGACAATTGGGCTATCGCCAATAAATTCCAAGAATCGCGGTGCGACTTCGACCATCTTTGGTTTGTCTTCCAAAAATGCATTAGAAATTTTATGCACCATATATGAATCAGGTGGAATAATTTTACCGTCTGGATTTATATATTCATGGAACGAATTATCAGTAATTTTTCCATCAACAATTTCAACAGCCCCGATTTCGATGCATCTATCACCACGCAGATATTCCAATCCTGTTGTTTCAATGTCAAAGCAGATAACGCGTTTCATAACTATTTCTCGTTCTTGATAATAATCGTTTTCGGTATTATAATGAAACGATGAATTTAATGCTACAAAATCTTAATCCAGAACAACTTGATGCTGTAAAGACGACCGCTGGTGCGGTTTTGGTATTGGCGGGTGCTGGTACTGGCAAAACCCGTGTTCTGACCACGCGAATTGCATATATTTTGAATCAGTCCCTGGCCCACCCGTGGCAGGTTTTGGCCCTGACCTTTACAAACAAGGCGGCAAACGAAATGAAAAATCGTTTGGCGGAATTGTCGGATGGCGCGTGGTATGCGGGTGACATTTGGTGTGGAACATTTCATTCAATGTGTTTGCGCATTTTGCGCAGTAATTGTGACCGTGCGGGTCTGCGCCGCGACTTTTTGATTTTCGGCGAAGATGATCAAAAGGCTGTGATAAAATCCCTGCTTTCTGCATCAACAAAAACGCCCGCCGAATATGTCGAAGAATTTTCGCGGATTAAGGATAGGGGGCTGACCGCATTACAAAACAAGGACAAACTGTTCGCGGCATATAACGCTGAATTGGCGCGCCTGAATGCGGTTGACTTTGGCGATATTATTTTAAAGGTCTTGGAATTGTTTGACCAAAATCCCGATATTTTGGCGCGTTATCAGAACCAGTTCAAATATATCTTGGTTGATGAGTTTCAAGATGTAAATGATGCGCAAATGGAACTTATCATGCAGTTGATGCCAGCAAATAAAGCGGAACGTAATGGTCGTTGGCTTTTTTGTGTTGGTGATGATGACCAGTCTATTTATTCTTGGCGTGGTGCTGACAACAAACATATACTTGGTTTTGAAAAAGTATATGATGATACATGCATAATTATAGATACCAATTATCGTAGTACGGCAAATATATTAAAAGCAGCAAATTCTTTAATTGCACATAATACACAACGATATACCAAAGCGTTGAAACCTTGTCCCGCGAATCTAGATGGCGAACCTGTTTATGTGTTAACATTACCGTCCGACAGGGACGAGGTCCGCATCATTGCAGATGCAATTTTGCGCGATGGTACAAATCAGTTTGATAAGTACGCGGTTCTTATTCGTGCGGGCAGTTTGTCGCGCATATTCGAAGAAGAATTTGCATCGCGCGGTATTCCATATCGTTTGATTGGTGCGACCAAGTTCTATGACCGAATGGAAATCCGCGATGCGATTGCGTATATTCGCCTGTTGGTTTTTCCGTTTGATGATATATCGTTCTTGCGTGTAATTGCGAAGCCGCGTCGTGGTTTTGGTGATGCGGCATTGGCTAAATTGCGTGCGACTGGAACCGGGTTGTTTGCCGCATTGCGCACGGCGTCCTTGACCGCAAAGCAGCGCGCCGCCGCTGATGAATTTTGTGATGCGTTTGATTTTGATTGGCAATCTATGTCGCCTGGCAATGCTGTGCAACATTTGCTGGAATGCACCGGGTACCTAAAAATGTGGCAAGAATCCAAGGATGCTGATGCCCCTGATCGCCTGGCAAATATCAAGGAATTGATAACATCGGTGATATCTAAATACGATACCCTGGCTGAATTTTTGGAACAGGCGGCCCTGATGATGACCGATGATAATGATACTGCCGACCTGGCGCAAAATAACACGGTCAGTATTATGACGATACACGCGGCCAAGGGTTTGGAATTTGACAATGTGTTCTTGCCTGCATGGGAAGAAGGCATTTTCCCAAATGACAAGGCGATTGGCGAAGGCGCGCTGGAAGAAGAACGTCGCCTGGCCTATGTTGCGATTACGCGCGCCCGTAAACGATGCATTATCAGTAATTCAATGGCGCGTTTGGTTTTTGGCCAACGGCAATACAATGCCCCCAGTCGTTTTATCACTGAAATGGATAATCGCTATCTTGATTTTCAGGGTGGGGCGCCCCGCACCTATGTCGCCCCCCGGTATGATACTGTTTCCGCACCAAAACCGCGTCCCGCAACGCGTCCACAAACAATGGTTGGAAAACTAGTCACACACGATGAACTGGGTGCCGGTGTTGTTATCGAAGATGGCGGTGCCATCCTGACCGTCGCATTCAAGACCCGGGGTATAAAAAAAGTCGCCCGTGACTTTGTTAAAATAATGTCCTAAGGGTGATGAAATATATGCCAATTTGAAGCCAAATTGCATGTTTGCTAATTGTTCGTCTGCGTATTGGTCATGCGCAACTGCGTTGCTCTGACCGATACGGTTGGGTTGCCGTGGGCAAAATAAAAAACGACCCAAAGGTCGTTTGTTTATTTTGGCAGGGCCATCTGCACAATTCACGAACAGATACCGTCCACGATTTACTGCAGTTCGGGAAAGAAGCAAAGGTGTTTTTAGAGAAATATAAAAATTGACAAGCTGTATTTGTGTGCTATGCTTCAAGCTATGAAGATAGAATTAAAAAAACTAGATTTTTCTTTGCTCTGGCGACATTCACATGATTTTTATCGTGTTTTGGATGCAAATCGCACGCGCCTGCAATCTTACTTTTTTTGGGCAAATAAAAAAGTGACGCCAAACTTTTCAAAGACGATTTTGTTTATGATTGCCTATGTTGTTGATACATATTATAAAAATATAAAACGTAAAATAGCAAACAGTGCACATGATGCTCCATTTGTTATTATGCGGGATAATTCTGTTGCTGGTATGATTGGGCTTGATAATATTAGCCCAATATCGCACGATGCTGAGATTTGGTTTTGGGTTTCCCAAGAAAACGAGGGGCTTTGTGTCGCCACACAATCGATTAAAAAAATAGAAGATTATTCACTGAACCAATTAAATTTACAATCATTATACGCCAGTGTTGTTTATACAAACGAAAGGTCAAAATCGATATTGACGCGCAATAATTATACAATTGAAGATATTAAATATAATGTGCCAATATCTAGGCGAAATCCAACAATTACAAATCTAATCAAGTTCAGAAAGATTATTACAAAATAAACCCAAAACTCGTTATTTTAGTGGTTACTCTAAAAATGTTTGTAAATGTGCAAAACGGTGGCTATTTTTAACACCCGACTTACGAACCGCTGAAAAGCAAAGGAAACAAATAAAAAACCGACCACAAAGGTCGGTTGTAATTTTGGCAGGGCCAACTGTGCAATTCACGAACTGATTTTATTCGTGATTTGTTGTCGTTCGGGCGAGATGTTAAGGTGTTTTTGAATAAAGCATTTTGAAATATCTTGCTTTTATGAATATTTGTAATACAATCTATGTGTGTAATCTGAACGAAAGGATAAAACCAATGCGTATGTAATATTGTAATTTTTATAAATCACACATAGAAATATGTGTCTGTTTAATTGCAATAGCAAAGGTTTTATTATGGCTTTAATTTCTTTATCAAATGTATCTTTTGGTTATAACGACAACGATTTGTTGACGGGTGTTTCGATTGCTTTTAATAGCAATGAACATGTTGCGATTATTGGCGATAACGGTTCTGGAAAAACAACTATATTAAAGTTGTTGAATGGTGATTTATTGCCTGATTCTGGCAATATTAACAAGAATGCCAGTGTCTGTATGTTGAATCAAATTAATGTATCTGATTCCAAAAGTGGTGGCGAACAGCAAATGTTCTCTCTTATGCGGGCTTTTGAATCTGGGACTGATATTTTATTGTTGGACGAACCGACAAATAACCTAGATGCAGATGCTAAGCAAGTATTCTTTAATCAGTTGAACAACTATCCAAATGGTGTTGTTATTGTTTCGCATGACAGGGAACTTTTACAACAGATGGATAAAATCATTGAATTACAAAATGGCAAATTGAAAGTATATGGTGGGAATTACGATTTCTATCTGGAACAAAAACAGATTGAATCAGACAGTATTTATTCAAAATATATTGATACACAAAAATCTATTGCCATATTGAATAATACTATGAATATTGCACAAAATACCCGTCAGCATCACGAAGCAAAACAACAAAAGGAAATCGGGACTTCCAGACGAAGCAGATTGGAACAAAATGCATTAAAAGGTAAAAGTATCGAAACGGAAGCTAAGAAACGGGCAGTTATCCAAAAGAAACTGAACGAAAAAATATCAATTCAGCAATCTTTATCTGAACAAATGCGAAATGAAACTATTAAAATTCCTGTGCCAAACAAACCATTTTATAGCAAGGAATTGGTGCAAATATCAAATTTATGTTTTGCGTATGGTTCTAAACAGATTTTTGATAACTTTGAATTTACTATGTATGGTGGACAACGTGTTCGTATTGTTGGAAAAAACGGTTCTGGTAAATCAACATTGTTAAAAATTATATGTGGCGAATTAAAACCACAATCTGGAACAGTTAAAACATTCGGCAAAATCACATATTTGAATCAAGATTTATCTGTATTGGATAAAAGTAAAAGCATAGTTGAAAACATAATGGAAATATCGGGGTGTTTGAAACATAATGCACATGCGATTGCTGCTAATTTTGGTTTTCGTGGTGATACGTCGTTAAAAAAGGTTGGTGTATTATCTGGCGGAGAATTGTTAAAAGCAACATTGGCAGCCGTTCTGGGCAGTTCTGAACAACCAGATTTATTGATATTAGACGAACCAACTAACAATCTGGAAATCAAAAGTATATCAATATTGGAAAATGCTTTGAATCAATATCGTGGTGCAATATTATTGGTATCACACGATGAAATGTTTGTGAAAAATATAAAAACAGATAAAGAAATACAGTTTTGATTAAAAAGTTCGTAAATGTGTGAAACGGTGCCTGTTTTTACTACCCGACTTACGAACTCGTGAAAGTATTGGAAAACCAATAAAAAAACCGCAAAAACGCGGTTTTGTTTATTTTGGCAGCCCCAACCGGATTCGAACCGGTGTTCTCGCCTTGAAAGGGCGGTGTCCTAGGCCTCTAGACGATGGGGCCAAAACTGTCAAAATGCTGGCCAATTATAACCAGCATTTTGATTCTTGTCAAGTATTTATCGATGAATTTATTCTGTGACTGTTTCGTCGCCTGGTAATGATTCAACCTGGGTAAAGACGATTTCTTTACCGTCTGTGCCAATCAGGGTTAATTTCCCGTCGCCCAGTTCGTATGTTTCAACGGTTGGCATAAACTGGAAATATTCTTGTTCGGTTTCCATTGCGCTGGGTTCGCCCATCATCATTGTTGTCGCAAAACCATCAAATTTTATGTTGTTGCCATCGGCGGTGTATGCCCCGTTGTACAGGTTTACCACCTTGCCATAGACGCGCATTTCATTCGGATCAAATGAAATTGTTATGTCTGTTCCTGGCTGTTGTGACACAAAGTTTGCGCCCTTTAACAGTTCTGGGTTTTGTGGCGTGCGGTCGCATGCGGCCAGTGCGCCCATCATACCGATAATTGCGAATAATTTCAGGTTCATATTTTCCCCCTTTGGTTATTTGTATATGGTCAGTATATCAGACGCATTTACGATGTAAATATTATTTTATCCCCATGGGCATTGAATACAATCCAATACCAATTGTGGTGCGGTTTTGCTATATTTTGATTATGCTCACTGACATAGAATTTTTTGATACACAGACA
>JAZTWE010000028.1:0-9621 GCA_045635705.1 Candidatus Enterousia sp. | reverse complement strand
ACCCTTTTGGGGTTCTCGTCCGCTTGGTCCAAACCATAAAAAAACGACCACAAGTGTGGTCGTTATTTCTGGTGGACGCGCAGGGACTCGAACCCTGGACCCACTGATTAAGAGTCAGTTGCTCTACCAACTGAGCTACGCATCCAAAACCATATCAATCTCAATCAGACCTGCCGATTATATACCTTTTTGTAAAAAATGCAAGTTTTTATCACAATCACCCCATACGACACAAAAACACTTGACAAATTATTTTAATGTATTATATTACTAGTATAATAACCAAGGATATATAACATGGACAACAAACAAATTATCAACAAAATTTCGGGCCAGCCTGCCAACCATATTCAGATTCAGGCTGTTTTGCATCGCGTTAAATTATGCAAGCGCGCCTGCGACCAGGCCGGCATTAAATTGGCACCAGACTTTGAACAAACAATGACAGCCAAGTTATTGCGTTCTGGCAACCTGTCAAACATCGAACAGTATTTCATCCAGGATAACGCAAATCCACAAATGGCTGAAATCACATTGATGACCCTGACAAAACAGTTGCGCACCTGCACATCAGGATTGCGCGAAACACTCTTGACCGCATACGCCAAGGGCCTGTAAGAAAACAAAAACCGCCAATCGGCGGTTTCTTTATTTCAAATAACTTGTCGGATTATAGGCTTTGGTTCCCTTGCGGATTTCAAAGTGCAACTGTGGACTATCCACCTTGCCTGTTTCACCAACGGTTCCAATTTTTTGCCCAACCTGTACCTTGGTCCCACGACGAACCGACATCGAATCCATATGTGCATAGACCGTCATCCAACCACCTGCGTGCTGAATAATAATCAGATTCCCCATACCCTTTACTTCATTCCCAGCATAGGCCACAACACCATTTTCCGCCGCCTTTACTGTGGTTCCTTTTTGTGCACCAATATTTACCCCGTCATTAAACAGACCATTTGACTTTGCGCCGTACGCAGACAAAACCTTGCCCCGCAGCGGCCATGAAAACTTATTACTGGATCGCGCACTAATCTGAGGCAACTTTTTACTTGGATTTGATGAAATCTTTTGTGTTTCTTTCTTTACAGGTGCCGATGCCGCCACCTTGTCCTGTGATTTTGTCGTCACCACTGGCACAGCACTGGCGTCCGCATCCTTTGTTGATGCCACCGGCGCCACCGCCAGGTTTGGCACCTTTAACCGCTGTCCCACCGACAAAGAAAACGGCGCTGACAATTTATTCATAACCGCCAAATCATTAACTGGCACCCCATACTTTCGCGACAGAGAATACAGTGTATCACCACGCGCAACGGTTATTTCCTGTAAATCAACCTTGGTCACGGTTTGCGCACCAACTGTTGGCCGACGCACAACCAGGTTATCATTTTTTGCAATATCCACCCCTGTGCTACCATACATTGGCACAACCAAATAGTCATCTGTTGCCGCATCTGCCACAATTTCTGCACCAGAATCTACCTGGGGTGGCACAATATAGTCATCAACACTGGCATATAAAACATAATCATCAGTTGACGGCGTGCCATACAAATCAGGCGACGGATAAACACCATAGTCTGTCGCCGCAGAATTATAAATTTCGGGCTGGGAATTCGGGTCTGCCAACAACGCAGGATATCGGGCCGAAATAAATTCACCCACCGTATCAGGCAACGATAATATCCGTGGCTGCAAATCACACGCCGTCAGCGATAAAATCCCCCCCATAAAAATCAAACAGATTTTTTTCACAGACTAATTATATCATATTTTTAGTCACGGCGCATAAATAAAATACTAATTTCAAACAGTGCCCACATTGGCAATGCCAACAAAACTTGTGAAACAACATCCGGCGGGGTCAGCACCGCTGCCGCAATCGCAATAAAAATTATTGCATATCGGCGGAATGCAACAACCCGACTGCGCGACAATACCCCCATACGATTCAGCATAACCATAACCAGCGGCAATTGAAACACAACACCGAAAACCTTTAACAAGCTAATTGCAAACGACAAATAATTGCGTGCATTGGGCAAAATCACCGCCGGCACAGGTGACGATAAATTTAATTCGACAAAGAACTTAAAAACAACCGGAAACAGCACATAAAATGCAAACCCAACCCCCAACAAGAATAACAACGGCGACAATATCATAATGGGCCAAATAAATTTGCGCTCTGTGTCCTTTAACCCCGGCGCAACATATGCCCACACATGCCACAACGCACACGGTACCGCGACCAACAACCCAAACATTGCCGCCAACGAAAACTGAATCATCAATCCATCAGACAGTCCCGAATATATAAACGCACCATTTGACCAAACTGACAACAATGGCCGTGTTAAAATATCTTGTAACACAGGTGCCACCCACAGTCCCACAAAAAACGCAACAACAAAAATCAGCATCACCCACAACACGCGGCGACGAAGTTCTGAAAAATGCTGCATCAGGGTCATATTTTTCATTTTTGTCCCCTGCTCTTTTTTTTCTGTTTTACCGGGCTGGAAAATTCAGACAACACATCATCTGTGGTTGATTGAATCAATTCATCAATTGGTTTTTCCAAATCAATTTGCTGTTTTATTTGTTCTGATGCATCGGTCAATTTCCAAATTATACGCCGCACAAAGTTAACCAATCGCGCAATAAATCGCGCAACATCAGGCCAACATCGCGCCGGCACCACCAACATCGCGACCAATAAAATTACTAAAAATTCAGCCCAACTTATACCAAACATTTTTAATCATAGAAATCATCACCACCACTGGTACTGATTGTTTTATGTCGTGCAATTTGGAAATAGTTTTTTCCAAAATCTGTTTTTGTTTTCAAATTCTGAAATGCGACATCTGTTGTTGCACCTGTTGCGTCAACCACCGTCCAAGAATTTAATTTTATCGGACTTTTATCGAACACAACGGTCATATGTCCCAGTCCTTCTTGGCCGCGTAAATTCATCTGCAATGCAAATGTATTTTCGCCATTTTGCGTATCAACAACACTGATATCAGCATTTTTCAAATCGATATTTTTTCTGATTAAGATACCCGCTGGTGTACTGGTCAACGGCACAGTTGTAATTTGATCCAACGAACTATCAAAGAAATATAAATCCTTGCCGTCCGCGATTAACTGAACCGGCATATTTTTATAATCCAATCTGACCCGCCCTGGGCGCAGCATTGCAAAAGTACCTTTTTCTTGTTTACCATTTGCCGTCTGAATAAAATCCCCCGCCAATCCGGTCACAGAATTCAAATATTTTTCGGCCCGCGCCACCAATGCGCTATCAACATCCGCGCGCGCTGTAACAGCACCAAACACCATAAAAATTGCAACAATAATTTTTTTCATCTCTCTATGCCCCCTTAAACAGTTCTATAACCTTGGCCCGCACATTTTCAACCGAATCGCGCACCACTGCGCCTGCTGCGCACGCGTGCCCACCACCACCCAGCGCAACAGCGATATGATCAATTGGTTTTCCACGACTGCGCAACGACACACCCGTTTGGTTTTCCTTTTGCTCTTTCAACAACGCAATATATTCAACATCTTTGATTTGCCCCAACAGATTTAATGCAATATCGCCACGCCCGTCCAGGTATTTATAATCCTTGTGTGGCACCACCGCAATGGCCAATCGCCCGCGGTAAAAGAATTCCGCCCGTGACGCAACCGCCGATTCAACCAACACAGCCTTGCGCGGTTTATTGCGCAACTCTTCAAATATCTCCCGCATACTGATACCGGCATCAACCAGCCCCGCCATCACCCGCAAGACATCACCACCGCGTACAAACTTAAAATTCCCTGTGTCCGTAATAATTGTCACCGCCAGCAATGTCGCCACTATTTTATCCAGCGTCCAACCCGCGCACTGCATAATATCGTAAATAATTTGACCCGACGCTGCCGCCCCATCATCATAGAACACCAAATCTGCAATAAATTCATCATGCTTGTGATGGTCAATTTCCACCACATACTTTGCATTGTCCAGCAACGGCATCGCACCACCAACATTGCTGCGCGTTCCATAATCAACAATAATTGCCAAATCCACAGACTGGGTTAAATCAACGCGTTCATAATATTTTATCCAACTGCGCAGTGGCACACCGTCCAGGTATTCTGGAATATTTCCATCATACACGCACAGGGGTCTGGCCCCAAAGTTCAACTCAATCAACTTGGCCAACGCCAAGACACTGCAAAACGAATCGCCATCAGGATTTTTATGCCCAATAATCGCGACAGATTTCGCACTGCGTATTTTTTCAATCAAACTTTGTACTTTTTGTTCCATACCCTATACCGCTATATCTTCCAGAAAGAATTGTGCACTGACACGACCATTATATTCATTTTCTTTCAGTCGTCCCAACAGTGTTATTTTAGTATTTACATTTGCATCGTCTAGTAAAAAATCACCAACAGGCGTTCCAACCAAACCAAACCCAACAAACGACAATTGTGTTCCTGCACTGGTCGAAACTGTCCCACGCAGGTGCGCACCACTGCCCATCACTGTTGCAAAATTCAATCGCGCCCCATGCAGCACCAAAACCGGTTCTTGGTTTCCCTGGCCAAATGGTTCCAATGCCTTTAATTGATTTACCAACCGCATTGTTGCACCACCTGCATCCATTTCGGCATCAACAAAAATCTCTGGCGCAGGCATCTCACCATGCAACTGTTCACGCACCGCCTGTTCCAAGAACGCACAAAATTTTTCTTCATTTTCCGCCGGCAACGAAAAGCCCGCTGCGGCCGCATGTCCGCCACCTTCGGATACAATTCCTGCGGCCAGCGCATCGTGAATAATCTTGCCTAAATCAACACCAGCAACCGAACGCCCCGAACCATTTATTTCGCCATCCGCACGCGTTGCCACACACGACGGCAGATTATATTTATCCTTTAACCGCCCCGCGATAATTCCCATAACACCACCGTGCCAGTTATCACCACACACGAACAAACTGCAATTACCATTGGCGCAACATTTTTCTGCCATTTCTGTTGCCGACAACATAATCGCATTTTGAATATCAATGCGTTCCTGGTTCATTTTGTGTAATTTATCTGCCAAATCCTGGGCAATCAGGGGATTGTCCGTCAACAGCAATTCCAACGCCGGCGCTGCCGAATCCAGCCGTCCTGCTGCATTCAAGCGCGGCCCCAACGCAAACCCGGCCGCATATACAGATGGCTTTTTAATTCCCGCAATATCCATCAGCACACGCAGGCCCAAATTTTGGCGCAAACCCAAAACCTTTAATCCAGTTGCCACAAATGCGCGATTTAACCCAACCAGCGGCATCGTGTCACAAATCGTCCCCAGCGCGACCAAATCCATATAGTTCATCAGTTCAGATTTATCACACCCCGCGCCACGACTATTCAATTCACGATTAACCGCAACCAGTGTAAAAAACGCAACCCCAACACCGGCCAAATACGACAGACCCGACACATCATCAGTGCGCTTTGGATTAACGACAGCATCCGCATCTGGCAGTGTATTATCTGGGGAATGGTGGTCGGTCACAACAATATTCATTCCCAATTCTTTGGCACGCGCCACCTCTATCGCGCCACTGATACCACAGTCAACCGTTATAATCAGATTAACATTCTGTTGCGCCAATTCTTCGACCGCCGCCACATTTAATCCATATCCTTCGCCCTCACGCGTGGGCAGATGCCAAACCACATCACACCCCAATCCACGCAAATATTTTACAAACACCGCGGTCGATGTGATTCCATCAACATCATAGTCACCATAGACTGCGATTTTATTTTTTGCCATAACCGCATCTGCAATAACACGGGCTGCGACATCCATATCCATCAAGACCGATGGATTTGGCATATATTCCTTGATACTGGGGTTCAGAAACTTTTTCACATCGGCATCATCAACAATCCCACGTGCATGCAAAATCTTTTGCACCAGGTTTGTTGTCGTTGCGATATTTTCATCATTATCTAAACGCGACACCACCCAGGCTTTTCCAAGCTTGGACTTTTCAACTATCTTTCTCAACTTCTACTCTTTTTTTATTATCGAGAATATTATAATCGAAAATTATTCAAATAGCAACGGCAGGATACTATTAAGAATATTCCCCGTCACCGGCACGGCATTCCACGCCGCCGTACGCCACCCCCATGATTCCTTTGTTGCTTGGGGCTCATCTAAAACAACCAATATTGTATATTGCGGTGCATCCGCTGGGAACACCCCGACAAATGCCGTAATATTTCTTTTTCTATCGATTTTACCGTTGGTATATTTTTCTGCGGTTGATGTTTTACCACCAATTTTAACACCGGCAACGCGCGCTTTTTTACCACTGGTTTCTTCGGCAACACGC
Source organism: Candidatus Enterousia sp. (assembly GCA_045635705.1). GTDB lineage: Bacteria > Pseudomonadota > Alphaproteobacteria > Rs-D84 > Rs-D84 > Enterousia. The sequence goes on along the minus strand of JAZTWE010000028.1, from coordinate 3,208 downwards.
AACATAATTGGTCGCAGTTTTGCAGACACCTCGTCCGCCAAAACGCGCTGTCCCCGGACCACACCAACACTGCGTTTTTGTAATGTCGGATAGATATAGATACCACCATTTGTCACCGCATTTACCCCCAACAACAAATGCATCGGTGTCACGGCATAGCCCTGGCCGAACGATACAGTTGCCCGTTCCACCGGCCCCCACTTTCGCTGTGGGATTGAATTTTCTGTACGCCCAAATTCCAAACTCAACGCCTTGTCCATGTGCAGTCGTTCAAAGAATTCTTTTTGCGCCCCGTCTGGCAATTCCATCGCAATTTGCGCACTGCCCACATTGCATGAATGCAACATAATTTCTTCGACATTGATACTAGGGCGTGGTGGCTTAAAACTGCGAATATCTGTGATATATTTTGCCACGCGTCCAAACTTGTCATAAATTGGGAACGGTTTTTCAACATAATATTCCTTGGTCACCTCTATCCCATTTTCCAACGCCAATGCGGTATTAAATATCTTGAAAATCGACCCCATTTCAAACACGCTGCGCATCGGCTTAAATGTTCGGTTTGCCACAGGCGACGCAGCAACATTTTCCGGGTCAAAGTCCGGCAACGACACCATCGCAATCATTTCCCCAGTGCGTGAATTCATCAGCATCCCCATCGCTGCCTTGGTCTGATACTTTTGCATCGCCATCGACAACTGTTCATAGAACACCGATTGAATACGCGAATCAACCGACAACCGTAACGGGTCCTTGTTATCACGCAGGTATTCATCATATACGCGTTCTGCACCTTCTAGGCCTTCGCCATCACGCCCAACAAAGCCGACCACATGCGAAAACAGTCTGCGCTTTGGATACTTTCTTGTTTGAATAGTTTCTATTTCCAGTCCCGATAACTTTGCCGCACGAATCGCTTCGCGTTGTGCATCACTGGCATATTTTTTCAGATAAATAAATCGCCTATCAGAATTCAGCAAATCCAATGCCTGGGCCAGCGAATATTCATATGGCAAAACCTGGTGAATCATATTTGCGACCGCATCCCTATCGCGAACCGCGCGTGGCCGCAGTGTGATATGACCCGACATAACATTTTTGGCCAATATATCACCATTTCTGTCCACTATATCCGCGCGTTGCACGGTCCATTCACCATCTGCCCCGGCCAATCGCGCCCGATCCGTCCCCTGAATTCCCAACGCAAATGTACGAACAATAAATATAACAAACGCAATACAGAACAGCACATAGATAACACGCAACCGCCGGCGCGCCACCACATCCCCGGCAACACCACTAAAACCGCGCTTAAAAATATCTTTACCAACTTCAAACATTATTATATTTCTTTATTCGGCAATTCTGCAATCGTCACTGATTTTTGAAAACTAATTACTTCGGATTTGGGGTTAATGCTAACAACCAAATTTCTCAAAATCTCTGGTCTGACAAAGGCGGCAAAATTCGCCTGGGCCACGGCAATATCTTGTTGCGTACGCACGATTTCCGCCCGCACAGAATTTCGCGCACGATTTTGCGTACGATATCCAACCTGTAATCCCGCAGTCAGCACCATAACAGCCACAAAGGACCACACACCAATATGAAACATTTTTTCGTCTTCTGCCATATCCCCCACACCTATCACAGACATTTTATCATAAATTATGAAAAAAACGAATCATAGAATTTACACCATTTAATCGCCCTGCCCCCAGGTTCAGATTCAGCGACATAAATTCACCCGCAATATCCAATTTTTTTATTTGGTCTGGCGACAAACCATCAACCATCGCAATTATTATTGCCACAATTCCACGCACCAGCCCAGAATCTGCCCGACCATAGAATCGGTTCCCCGAACGACAAATTTCCACAAACGACGCACAACCAACAATTTCCGTGCATTGCGCATCACCTGGCACAAATTCTAAACCGGCACCCAATTCCATTACGAATTCCAGTTTCTCAACCGGACTATCCAGCAATTCCAATGCATTTTTTATTTCAGCATATGTCATTTACCACCCCTCGTTCGTCAGGTCTAATTCCAATCGCGCTGCATCTGACATACGCGACAGGTTCCATGGCGGATCCCAAACAAAATCCACCCGCACTGGTACATCGCCCACAACATTTTGCACCGCATTGCGAATCATTTCCATCAGTTCTTCCATCATTGGGCATGTCGGACTGGTAAATGTCATTGTTATCACAACCGAATCTGCTGCGATATTGATATCGTAAATCAGTCCCATATCCCACACATTAACTGGAATTTCCGGGTCATACACTGTCTTTAACGCGTTAATAATTTCGTCTTTGTTCACACTCATTTCAATATATCTTTTATGTATTCAACAACCGTTTTTATTTCATCCATCGTATTGTACGCACCAACCGATATTCTGACAGATCCATCAATACCCATCGCCTGGTGAATCCAACTGGCGCACATATTTCCCACGCGCAGACACACCCCACGTGCACCAATCAACGCCCCAAAATCAATTACATGCATACCATCGACAACAAAAGACAACATTGCCGCCCCCGGCACCGTCAGAATTTTAATCCGCGAGCACTGGGACAATTCAGAATACAGATATTTTATCAGCCCCTGGTTCGGGCGCGCACGTTTCAATTCATCAATTGCCGCCCCCAGTCCTGCAATCTGTGTCAGGGGCAGTGTACCGGCTTCGAACCGTTCAGGAATTTCATTCAGCACGATATCATCACCCGACACCCGCAACACCATTCCGCCGCCAAATTTATCAGGCCAGTATTTTTCAGGCTGTCTGATATACATCACCCCCAGGCCTGTATCTGCGCCAATTTTATGCGCCGAAAAACATAAAAAATCGCACCCCCACTTTGAAACATCAATATCGTTATGCACAACATATTGCGCGGCATCAACCACGGTTATCGCATTTGGATTCTTGGCACGAATCGCCTGAACCAACGCAGCGACATCTTGGGGCACACCCAAAACATTTGACATTGCTGTAATAACATAAACATCCGCCACCGGCACATTATTCAAATCAAAATTAAACTCTGAATCCAACGGCATCAGAACAACCGACGATGCACTTTGTACAAATGGCAGACGCGCACTGTGATGATCCAGCGCAGAAACCGCCACCACCCGTCCACGCACCATATTTGCAATTCTGTTCATGGCGTCTGTTGTACCACC
>JAZTWE010000027.1:0-15528 GCA_045635705.1 Candidatus Enterousia sp. | reverse complement strand
CAAGAAATTGAAGACGAACTGAACAAAGAATTAGACGAACTGCTGAAAGACGATACAGAATTAACGGTCACGCCATTACCTACAACAGAAACAGAAAAATAATGAAAAAGACAATATTTGGATTTTTGGGAATAATATCGGCACTGCCGGCGATGGCGCTGGAACTGAGTGGCACCGTATTTGATGAATACGGTCCCGCTGCAGGTGTCGCAATTCGTATCAAGGACGCATCTTACTTTATCGCCGAAACCGATGAAAATGGCGATTTCAAAATATTCGACAGTACTGGCGTAAAAAGCACCGACAAACTTAGTTTCGAAATGCAGGGACTGGAAACATTGGTTTTACCCGCCACCCAGGCCCAGGGCAACATAACCATGAAAATGGAATCCCAGCAATTGGACGATGTCTTGGTCACCGAATGCAATATAAACGAAACCCGCAAAATGATGGGCATCAAGGCAATGACCGTTATTGATGACAAATGCTATCCAACCGAATGTATGGATGATTGGACATTAAAGGGTTCTGGCAAGAATGCAAAATGCGACCCCAAGCCATGCGAATGCGGGGAAGTATTTGATTCTACGGCATACGGCTGTCGTCCATGGACCAATGCTGAAAAAACATGTACCGATAAAACCAAGATAAAACGCCCTGCAAATGCCAACGGTGCCCAGTTGCGTTGCGATGAATCAAATAAACCATACTGTCATGTACTGGGCTGCATCACCGGGTACGAGGTCAGCGACGACGGCAAAAAATGTGTCAAGGTTCACGGCACGCCCTGCACTGCCGCTGATTTCGAATCGGAACACGCCCGCGATACAAACGCCAAAACTTATCGTTGGGAATTACTTGCCGGGCGTTCAAAAACCTGTCTGATTGATACATGTAATAAAAACTATGAACCAAACGATGATGGCACAAAGTGTGAACAAACATCTGGCACATGTGAATCAGGCGATAAAAACGCAAAAAAAACCGCACTGGAAACACGCGATGGTAAAAAAGTTTGCATCATCAAATCATGTGTTGATGGATATATGGTCAGCAACGATGCGTTATCATGCGAACGCAGCGAAGGTAAATGTACCGAAGACCAATTGAAAGCAATTCCACACGCAACCGCCGGGGAATTGAAAGACGGCAAATGTTATGCAACTGAATGCGCCGATGGATTTGATTTATCCGGCGGCCAATGTGTTGCCATCGGCGGCGATTGCAGCCCGATGCCCGAAAACGCACAAAGCGCGCACCGTGAATACAACGCAGAAACCAAGACGGAAATCTGTATCATTGATCGTTGCAACAAAGATTACAACATCAGCGAAGACAAACTGTCATGTGTATATTACCTGAGTCAGGAAGAATCCCAGGCCCGCGTTGATGAACTGCGCGACAACGCCCAGGCAATGAAAGACAAAGAACAATCACTGGCCAATCGCACATTGGGTGCGGCGGCAATTGGCGCAACCGGTATCGGTGGTATGATGGCAATGTCTGCATTATCAGAACAACAATCCGATGCCGACGCAGAACGCGACATGGCCGCATACCTGAAAACATTCCGTTGCGATTTTGGTGGCGGTCAAAGAATTGCCGGTGGCGAACAAAATGTTGAATTGCCAGGCGCAAATGAACTGATGCCACTGTACAGCGAATACATCGCACTGGCCAACGATTTGAAAATTCGTAAAAATGCCCTGGGGATGCGCGCGGGCATTGAATCCGAAACGATACTGGACCAGGCGACAACCGGTCTGTATGACGATATTGGCACCGGCAAAACATCGGGCATGTATGTATCACTGGCGGCGGCGTTGTCAGGTGATGTGGATGCACTGGCAGCGTGGGATGCACAAAAAGCAAAAACAGCAGAAAATTTAAAGACAGGCCTGACCACTGCGGGGATTGGTGCGGCGGTTGGACTGGTCGGCAATGCGATAATAAATTCAAAATCTGCAAAAAATAAAGCAGATGAAATTTTGGCACGCTATGAAATGCAACGCGTGCAAGATGTGCATGAAAATATTGTTCTGAAAAATACAGTCACAGAACCGATTGTGATCGATGATTCAACGGACGAAAAAACACAGGACTTAATATCAAGTATTGTTCCAACGCTTGAAACAGAAGATGCGCCAGAGTCAGATGATAAAACGGGTGCATCGGGAATGAAAGATACGAAAATTGCAGAAATAAAAGACGTGCTGACACAGTTGAGTGATGGTTCGAACAAGGATTATATTATTATTGCAGAAGATGAATTGTTTGATGGAACGCGTTTAAAGGATACAGGTAAAAAGAAATTAGATGATATTTGGGCGGGGATGACAGGGCGCGCATGTATGTTCCAATTTGATATTTATGAACCAATTGGGAACTTGACCCAGACTAATTTTAATAAATCGTATGCGCGCCGCAAGGCATTGGAAGAATATGTGGTTTCTAAACAATATAGTCCATCGATTCAGGTTGACTTTGTTTCTGCTGATGTGTCTAGTGGACGATGCAGTAACGAAGAACCACCTTGTCCATATTTGTGGGTAAAGTTAAAATGTATACAGGACAAAGATATTTTAGTTGCGGATGCAGGACAGACTGCGTGGTTACCGCTGAATATAAAACATCCGATTGATGATGCGGGATTGGATGGGACAATTTATCAATCGGCAACCCGTGGTGAGTATTCTGATTATTTGGGGCGTGCAGAGCGGGTGTGTGTCAAGGCGGGCGGAAAATGGAAAGACGATATAAAAATTTATACGGTATTGGAAAATACCCAGGGAACATATAATACTTATTTTGATGCAACATGTGATTTTGGAAAACCTGACAGGACATCTGGTTCTAAACGATGTGCCAATATGTGCCGGCAAGCAGATGTGGAATGCACACAATCAGGAAATATGGGGTACGACAATTATACCAGTTGCTTTATTTATCCGCCGCAAGATTAAATATATTGTCGTCGTATTGAAATCGATGCAGATTGCATAATGATTGAAAAAACAACCGAACAAAAATAATCCCGGCAATGCCGGGATTATTATTTTCCAAATTTTCCACTGCGTGGGAACCCAACTGGGACGGTACGCCCCTGGGATGCACGCTTTGCACGCCACGGCGACCAATCGTCCATTTTTGTTGTCCCACGTCCTGTGGTCCAACCAAAACCATTTGCCGCATCAAAGAACATAACATCCAATACATAGGTGCGTTCCGCATTATACTTTTGCAAAATCACGCCCTTGCCACGTGTCATTTCTGGGATTTCAGCCGTTGGGAATATCAACAGTTTATCATTCGACCCAGACATCGCAATCGTATCGCCTGTGACCGGCACACACATTATTGCCATATTCTTGGCATCAACATTCATAACCTGTTTTCCATTTCGGGTCTGGGCCATACAGTTTTCACCCGCGACAATAAACCCGGTACCATGGCGCGCCACAACCAAATACTTTGCTGCAGCATCCAATACAAATGCATGCACAATTTCTTCGTCAGCGGCAATGTCCGCCATCATACGCACAGATTCACCAAACCCACGCGCAGACGGCAATTCGTTCGCGGACAGTGTGAACATCTTGCCCCCCGATGTAAACAAATTGATTTTATCAATAGACATCGCATGGAACGCCATTTTTAATTCGTCGCCTTCTTTGAATTTCAAATCCAGCGCATTCAAATCCAGGTGTCCCTTGGCCGCACGAATCCATCCCATCGTTGACAATATTATCGTCAATGGTTCTTTTTCAATAAATTCATCCGCGTTTACGACAATCTCTTCGGTCTGTTCCGCCCATGTTGTACGACGGCGCCCCAATTTCGTCTTTTTATCGTATGTCTTTTTAATATCTGCGAACCAGGCCTTTAACTGTTCGTTTTGCGCACCCTCGTCCGCCAACAGTGCCTGTAATTGTGCCTGTTCTGCACGCAAGGCCGCATCTTCGCGTTTAATTTCCATTTCTTCCAATTTGCGCAGTGAACGCAGACGTGTGTTTAATATCGCCTCTACCTGAATATCGGTCAGGTTAAATTCAGCCACCAGCACAGCCTTGGCATCGTCTTCGTTTCTGATGATTTCAATAACACGGTCCAGGTTCAGATACACAACCAGCAAACCACCCAAAATTTCCAAGCGACGCGCGATATTGCCCAAACGCCACTGGGTCCGACGACACAGAACACTTTTCTGGTGCGCAACAAATTCACGCAAAACATCACCAATCGGCATCACGCGGGGTGCCCCCTTGGAATCGATGACATTAAAGTTCATATTGAACTTATATTCCAAATCTGTCATCGCAAATAAATGCGCCATCATTTTATCTGCTGGGATATTACGGGTTTTAGGTGTAATAACAATACGAACATCCGTGGTTGATTCATCAACAATATCATCAACCAATGGTAATTTCTTGGCATCAATCAGACCAGCAATCTGTTCAACCAATTTTGACTTTACAATTCCGTATGGAATTTCTGAAATCACAACCTGCCATGCGCCACGTTCCAGTTCTTCGACTGCCCAGCGTGCACGAATACGAAACGCCCCGCGCCCTGTATCATAGTTTTTGACAATTGTTTCGAAACTATCGATTAAAATACCACCTGTTGGGAAATCAGGCCCAACCATTTTCTTTATAATTTGTGCAGTGGTTGAATCCGGCCGATCCACAATCAGGGTCAATGCATCGCAAACTTCGGCCACATTATGTGTTGGGATATTCGTCGCCATACCAACCGCAATTCCCATTCCCCCATTGGCCAACAGGTTTGGAAATGCCCCCGGCATAACTGTGGGTTCCAGTGTCGTGCCATCAAAATTCGGCATCATATCAACACTGTCTTCATCCAGTCCTTCCATAATCAGCATGGCCGCTTCGGTCATTTTGGATTCAGTATAACGATACGCCGCCTGGGGGTCACCATCAATATTACCAAAATTCCCCTGGCCATCAATCAATGGATAGCGCACAGAAAAATCCTGGGCCAGACGCACCATTGCATCGTACACAGAACTATCCCCATGCGGATGATAATGCCCCAGCACATCACCAACAACCGTCGCACATTTACGAAATGCGGCCGCCGGCGACAATTTCTGACGCAGCATTGAATATAAAATACGACGATGAACCGGTTTCAGTCCGTCACGAACATCAGGCAACGCGCGCGATACAATCGTACTGACCGCATAGGACAGATAGCGTTCTGACAACGCATCAGACAACTGTTGTGAATCAATATTTTCAATAATTTCTTTATTCATAGCAGTAAAAATTTAGAACATTTAGAAAAAAATAACAACAGAAAAAAATCCCTGAAACTGCGCAATTTTTATTATTGAAAAACATCAGCATTATTGATATCATTCAGGCACAAACTTTGGTTCCCCTAAATCCATGGGGCGGGCTGTCGAGATATTATGACAAGTCGGGGTATTGCGCATAGATGCAATATCTGAATGTACACCACGATTTTATATTTATCTGTGGTGAACCAATCAACAAAACAGAAAAACAATATACTGCACTTGATTGCAAAGGGGTTCGTTATGAAGTTCAAACGCATTGTACCATTTTTTATATTCGGCGCTGTCACACTGTGCAATCCGCACCAATCATCCACCAGTGCCGACAAATCCACCGTCCCAAATTTTTATTCGATGCCCGACACAATAAACTTTGTCGGCGTTTCACCATATTTTTTGACCCACGACGACCAGGTCACACAAATGTACCTGGACCGCAAGGCCGATGCCTTGCGCGATGAATATGTTGCCAACATGCTGGCCGCCCAGGAAAAATTAGCCCCACTGTTGGGCACGCGCAATTACAATGCCGCCGTTCGCCGTGAACTGCCCGGTGCGCCAGTGGGCAAGCATTGTGTATATGGTCAGTACACACAACTAAACCGCGCCCTTGAATCCCAGGGCGACACAATAACAATAATCCCCAATACTGCAAAAAATGCCTGCTATCAATTCAAGCATCAAATGCGTGAAAAATACCCATCGTCACAGTATCCAAACTGCATCCGCACGGGTCGTTTGCATGAATCAGATTCCACATACAATGCGGCCCTGGCAAAATATCTAGCCAAAAATAAAATCACTACATCCACCCCTGATTCCATACAACAACAATACATTGCAAAATTTGCGCAACAAAATTATTCCGCAGACTCCCTTGATGCGGGTGCAATTATGATTGTTCCACGCACCCATGGCAGCAACAACCAATTTCACGCCATAATGTTCCTGGGACGCGGCCGTATCCAAGACGACAAATTTATACCTGATTCATTGGGTCGCTATATGTACACTGGTCACAATCGCGAAATTATCGGCGACCTGTTCCAAACATGGGACATGTCCAATGTATTCACCGCCGACACCCGTAAAATTGTACGCGCAGAATATGCCCAGGAACTAGAAAAAATACAAAACATGTCACGCGATGAACTGGTTAATTACCTGGCCCCGGATAATATGACCACATCAAAATACTTGGGACTGCCCCACCATGTATTAATTCAGTATGCCCGCGATAAATACTTTAACGGTTTTGCCGGCACATTGGCCAACAATAACATACCACACACACAACAACAAACACCTGTTTTTTATTGGCTGGAACAGCATCGTGGCAAGTCCCTGTAAAAACTATCTAGCGCGGATGCGTCCTGATAATTGCAGCGCAATCACACCAGCGACGACCACCGCCAATGTTATTGGTATCAAGTAATAACGCAACGCATCATACCCCGCAAACACACCAATATACATCAGCCCAACAAAGCCAACCCACCGCCCCAAGAACAATGCAAAATCCCGAAATACAAAGTATTCGATTTTATGATTCGCTGTCACACATTTTGACTTTGACACATTAAACATATTCACCGCACAGAACTGATCCAACAATGATATCGCTGTCGCGTACATGGCATTATATATTAGGAATGTCACCGGGCTGACATGCCATACAAATATTGACATACAAACCAGTACCACCCCCAAACATCCCATCATCACATATTTATAAAAAGGTTTATCAGTAAATCGCCCCAACGAATAAGACACAATAATCGACATCAATGAAAACAATGTCGTAAACATCCCCAGGTTCAAATCAGTCTTGAACATATAAACCGTGTACATTGTTATCACGCTGGCCAACAGTCCCAGCCCAAAACCACGAAAAACCTCCATCAAGAACATTTTTCTGATAATACCAAACCGAAACATACAACGAAAAAATCCACCAAAATCCAGTGGCTTGCGCGTTCTGTGTCGCGACGATGTTAAAAAGCACGACAAAACCAATTCCAGCACCGCCAATGCCAAAATTACATACGAAACCTCCATAAACGACCCAACATCAATAAAGAACCCCAGCGCAACAGGTGCAATCGTTTTAACAGTATAATTTATCGCCGTGCGGGTGCCTATAAAATATCCCATCAGTTTGGATTCAACCTTTTCCCCAACCATCAAATTTATTGGCAGATGGTACATCGCCGACCCCAAACCGTACAAGACCCCCAATGGAATAACATAATCAACAACCCTGTCCCCCAGGAAAATAATCGCCGCCAGCAGCGCAATCTTTGGCACCTGGTTCAGCGCGAACACAGCCACCTTGTCATAGCGTTTACACCATTTCGCGAACAGAAAAAATCCCGCACATGTTGCCGTATATTCAAACAAACGATATGCCGACACAGACACAATTTCATTGACTGACAAATGCATAATAAAAGATATCAAGAAAGTTCCCAAAAACAAATCTGTCACATTACGCAACGCCGAAAACGTCAACAGCAATTTCAAATCACGGGAAAACTTTTGTACTTTCATTAAAAAATCTCTCTGCTCTGAATGGGTATTATATCACAAAAAGCCAATAAAACGAAATGGGCTTGTAAAAAATAAATATTCATCCTATAATTGCCCCATGATGAAAAAGATATTTATTGGATTTTTACTGATAGCATTATTTGCGACCACGGGTTGTGGTGTTAAATCTGGCCTATCCCGTCCGGATGATTCATTCCCACGCGACTATCCAATTTATTGATTTTTCCGCGGGTATGGCGACTACCCAGGTGCCGCCATAGACGCGAACGAAGTGCCGCGGGTATGGCGAAACTGGTAGACGCGCTGGATTTAGGTTCCAGTGGGGCAACCCATAGGAGTTCGACTCTCCTTACCCGCACCAAAGAAAACTGCGCGGATAACAGTTGAGCCATTGGCGACTGCGAAGCGTATCGGGATGTATTTAATGGACAAAAAAGGTATAGCAATGTCGATAACATATGATAAAAATCGCACTGATATAACCTTTTGCACAATGTTGTTCAAGATTCCGGCCCAGTCTGATTTCTTTGCACTGAAATCAATGGATCGAAAATTCGAAGAATTCTATCTGCCATCATTAACAAATCTGATTGAAACATTTGATCGCATTGCACTGTGGTGTGATAAAACGGTCGCTGATTATATTACCAAAAATGGTTTGGCTGATCGGGTTAACATGCGTGTTTTAGATTTTAACGAATTACCCCACACCCATCTGCGTGACCAATGGTTAAAAATTTTGCATGACATGCGTGGTAATATCGGCTATTTCCTGCGACACAAGACACCCGAACAATGGATAAACTATTTAATGGTTATTATGGCAAAGCCGACGGTTATGAACTGGGCGGCCGAAAACAATAAATTTAATTCTGAATATTTTATGTGGCTGGATGCGGGTGGCACCAATCCTATATATCGGGGATTTTGGCAGAACTGGACCGGCACGATTGATGCGCAGCCATCACGTGTGCGTATGACAATTGCACCAACACTAGGAAAATCGCGCCCACGCTTTGTGCCACGGTTTATTTACGACCTGTACAAAAAGACCCAGCCACCAATTCAAAACGCCACAGCAGAACTGTTGGCAAAACAGGATTTAACAGATATCGCAATGATAAATGCCGACTATGATGTACCGGCGACATCATTTATGATACCACGCGATTTGGTTAATGACTTTTATAATGCGTTTGAACGCACCCGTAAAATCATGCAGAAACACAACCTGGTATCAACCGAACAGGCAGTATTTCAGGCAATGATGAAATTTGATGTGGACGATATGTTTGAACTGAAATACATATCGGGTTATATGGGCGTTTATGCGGCGGTTGCCGACAAGACCCCAGACCACATACTATAATCAAAAAAAGACTTGATTTTATGTAAAAAATACCCTAAGATACGACGCAGAAATAATAAAAGGCGAATAAAATGGCATCTAAAAAAGGTAGCAAAGAAGTTGTACAGTTGCGTAATCCAGAAACTGGCATCTTCTATATCACAACAAAAAATACCAAGTCTGAAAATACAGCTGGTAAAATGAAATTTCGTAAATACGACAAGAAATTGCGTAAACACGTCGTTATGACCGAAGCGAAAGTTTCTCACTAATAAAATCCCCGCCATCGGCGGGATTTTTAATAATAATTCCCAAAATACAAAATATTTATCATTATATTTGCATAACCAAGATTTATTCGTTATAATACATCCGTTATGACCGATGGTTATAATGGGGTGTCGAAACCCGTTCTGCACGCGTCTAGGGAACCGCACGAAAGAACAAGTTTCAGACGCGCCAAATGGCGTGTTTTTTTCGTAATGTAATCTAGATGACAAATTTTACTCCTGACTTTTATTAGGTCAGGAGGGCTGTGAATAATGTGCGCCAACCGCGTACAGAATAAGCACACAATTCGTGTAGATTGTTTCGAACCTCCTGACCACCCATGTAAATCGGTGGTTTTTGTTTAGAAAACAGGAGTTTGAAATATGATGAAAAAACTTTTTCCAATACTACCACTGGCGTGTATTTGCTGCACTGCATCTGCAACACCACGATTATGTGTCAGTCTCCAAGTGGACTCATGGCAGAAATCTACATTTACTCCGACCCGCACATGGGAATTAATAGACAGTGGTGACGACGGTACCATCAGGGGCATCGAAGCTTGTTCTTCAACATCAAACACCAGCAGCACCGTAAAATCATCCCTGGCTTTATCCAGTGGTGCAAATAGATATTGCTGGTGCCGAATGATTTTCCCTGCATTATCAACAAATTGGGTCACAAGCAAAAAGTCGTATTCCGACGAAGACGGATGTTTACGCAATTGTAACATGGCATGCAGAAATGCTATTGCAGACGACACAAGCCTACAGAACTATTTGATAAACAATATTATATACCAACTATAACCAAAGAGGACAAAATGAATAAGCATATAATATGTTTGCCTATGTGCATAATATTTGCATGGAACGCAAATGCACTTGAAAGACAACTGGTAATAAATTCCGACATCAGCGGGATTAGTTGCACATCCCAAGGTCTAGTTGGCCCCGAATGGAATGCAAGTTGCACACATAACGGTCGTGTTGAAAAAATCAAAGGCATTGCAACATGCGCAGCTTCAAATAGCACATCAGGCGAGAGATATAATTTATACACAACAACAACAACCGGCGGACATAATTGGTGCTTTTGTAAAATGATTTGGCCCGCTATGTCCGCATGGATTCATGTAACAGACCCATATGATGGAACTAATTTTTCTCATACTAAATATTGTATGACTGAATGTCCTAATTGGTGCGCAACATATTTTGCAGATGGCGGCTTTAACAGTTTCTTTGAAACCATTATTCGCTATCCAACCGCAATAGGCTCGTACTAAATAACAAGGAGTATAAATATGTCTAATTACTGGCAACCTTTTTGTATATTCTTAGTCGCATATTTTGTGCCATTTGGTCACGAAATATTCGCTTTAATCAATCCAAATGATACCTTTGGCATGGCAAATGCAATCAGACACTGCGAATACAAATCACAAACAGGAATGGTAATCAGAAACGATCGTTTATATGTAGCCATCGACGACTGTGGCTCTTATGCAGCAGACATAGGCGAAGCCGTACCATGCACACACTCAGACGAATCAGGATGTGTTAATTACGGAATCCCAGGATTTGAATATTCAGATGACAGCGGAAAATATACATTTGACGGCAAAACATGTGGATGCGAACAGCATTTGGAAAATTCAGAAACATCTTACAGTTCCTCAACATAACAACAGGTCACTCATGTTTCATTATCATAAAATACTAGCACCGCGAATATGGGAATCACAAACACATTTGTGCCCACTGGTCAACCAAACACTACAAATGATTAGTGCTGAATACATAAATTTTTTGGGCAATGTTATTGGATTACCGCTTGCAAAATCTGATATCCACGACATATTTGTCCACGGTTCAATAACAAACTATTACTGGGATAAACACAGTGACATCGACCTATGCATTGTCGCGGATTTATCTAAATTTCACAAACGCTTAGATAATCTGAACACAAAAATTATTATGCGCGCATTAACCAATGATTGGAAGCACACATTTTTCATATCAATATTCGGGCGCGGGGTTGACATAACACTGGTGGACTATCACGACACATATGACCCAAATGGCAAATACCTAAAAGTCGGATCGGCATATTCACTATTTAAAGATTCCTGGATACGAACACCAGTTCGCATCCCTGCCACCCAATTACAGTCAATGCAACATACCGCATATACCCGTTATCGTGTTATAATGCGACAATGCCGATATATTTTGCACCATAAAAAATCAGCCGAATTTGTTGATGCATATTTATCAGGCCTGCAACAACATCGCATTCACAGCATGCGCACAGCATATGAACAACCAATTACATCCACAACAATGGCGTTCAAGATGGTACGAAATCGCGGAATGCTTCGTCGCCTGCGTCAACACGCAAAACAGATGCGATCCAAAACATATAGGTTGGATTAAAAAATCCCCCAATCGGGGGATTTTTTTCAGACACCTTTGTAATTAACTTTATTCACATGCGCCGTATGATTTTGATACAGGATAGTTTTCAACACATACGCTGCCCGACACTGTACATGCCGACGGAACCAATTCTGCTTTTTTGGCCCCGGCTGGCTTGTAATTAATCTGCGCCGCCTTGCAATCATTCAAATTCTTGAATGTTATGCATGTATTCTTCCACGATTCGCAATCCGTCACCAGTGCTGTTGGCGAAACCGTATCCGGCAACTGCAAATTCCACTTAACATAGAAATCACGCAGGTTGCCAATCGAATACGCCTTGCCCAGGCCAACACGTGCCAAACCATCACCAACACGACAGCTGATATTATTGCGTTCAACAAATGCCGTAATCGCAGTTGCAACACCACCAGTACCCGCACCAACCGCAGCACCAACAGCAATGCTTTTACCCATATTCGATTCTTCACCCTTCAGAACAGGGGTTCCAGCAATAACATTCCCCAGTGACTTTATTTCCTGCCACATTTCGTCGGGGGTGCGACATCCACTGGCTGCATCACAATAAATTCCGGTCCCTGACATCTTGGCAATATTTATCGGTTTGAACATGCATCCACCAACAACGCCCGCATCTGCCAACATCAAATCAGACAAATATTCAACGCATTGTTGCGGGGTTGTAAAGCCCTGGCCCACGCATGGTCGCGCAATTTCAGTATCCTGGAAACACTTGTCCATACTGGTATAACCCGAACAAGTCAATGCAATTTCTACTTCTTCTATCTGTGCATTAACAGAATCACATTCGTTCAGTGATGCACTGTATTCATCATACAATGTGGCAACATTCACAATCGCCGCACACTGTTCCGGGGTAATATCACCACCCGTTGTTGAAATACGATACTGCGCATCCAAGAACTGATTCAGTGTTCCGACAAAACCGCCACTGCGCAACTGCTGTCCCAATGTTTTTCGCTGGGTGGCATTTGTACAGTCAAATTCACGCGCGCCATGACCCGCAATTGCACCAACACCCGCACCCAACAATGTACCACCACCAACGCCCACAACGGCCGCCGTCTTGGTATCGTTCATCAGTGAAAAACCGAACAAATCCTTGTCACACTTAAATGTTTCGCCGGCCGGCTTCCAAACCTCGGCTGGTTCATCATTACCAACCGCGCCAAACAGCCAGTTATTTGAAATCACTTCATCTTTGTTATACGCCGCAACGCGAATCAAGCATTCACCCGTTGTCGCATCCCAGCGTGCATAATGTCCACGACTGCCATCAACCAGGCCGTCTGTGTTCACCTCTAATCCCTGGGGCTTGTTCTTGACCAATACATTGCCCTGCTGGCTGTTATATGCACCAACGGTGTTATTGTATTCAGATGTCACCTTGCCTGAATTTGAAACCGCTGTAAACGACGAACCGTATGTATTACGATCCAACAACAGACATGTATTTTCCGCCTGATTCGGGGTTAATCCTGTCTTGCGCAGGATAAAACTGTAATATTCCGGTTGAACCTTGCGCGAATTAAAGTCCAGCCACACATCCGATGGTGCACGATACACATTGCGGCAATCCTGACGAACATCGGCAATACATTTATCAACCTGGCTGACACACAGCCCCATACCATTAACAATTGCATTGCGTAAATCTTCATTAAACATTGCGTTCAGGCCATTTGGCAACGCCCCACCATTCACACAGTGCAAAACATCATTCATACACATATCAATTGTGTATGCTGAATTCATAACCCCACCGTCCGAGCATTCTGGTTTTGGCTGGGGGTTATCAGGCTGTGGGTCATCCGGTTGCGGATTATCAGGCTGTGGATTTGGGGTCACAACCGGCGCACTGGGCACATTCGGCACATCAACCGATATATTTCCTGTCACCACCGGTGGCAAAGTTGGCATTGTTGGCATACGCGCACTGGATGCACCCGCCCGCACAGAATTATACGCCGCACGACCGGTGTTTTCTGCGGCATTTGCCGCCATCACCGTCATAACCGCGCCCAGGCTTAACACCGACACACCAAACATTTTCAGCATTTTATGCATAAAAATCCCCCTTACTATTATCGCTGATATTATACCACAAAAAAGACAATAAAAAAAGCATGATATAACAAAAATCTTTTTGTGTTTATTATTGACAAACACTCATAGTTGTCTATAATTGTTAGAGAAATGAATAAGATTATTGAATTTTTTCGTACCCACAAATACGCCCTAATTTGGACGGGCTGTTATATTTTAACAATGTGGCTGGTACTAAATTCAATGTTTGGCTTTAACCTGTTTTCCAGCACCCAGTGGCACCACCTGATGCGGGCTGAACTGCACGGTTTTGGCGGATTTGTATTCGGTATATTATTATTAGCCGCCGTTCCACTGTACATTGCAACAACAACAATAATCATTCGAACCAAGGCACCGTTAATCACCCTGCCCCTGCCAAAGATTTCATTACCAAAATTCTTGCAAAAAAAACAAGCCACCGAACCTGAGCCCACCACCACACAACCCGATGCCGACCCGGAACCGGACGAAAACCTGCCCGATGGACTGCCATCTGAACTACGCGCGGCATTTCTGCGCGGTCGCAACAACGCAGGCAGATTTCAGCAATCTGTCTTTGACCTGTCACATATGACCAACCCCCAGCCGGACACCATCGCCCCCGCCCCCGTCCCCACTCCTGTACCCACACCTGAGGTAAAACCTGTTGACACTCAGGCCGGTTACATCAGCGGCAACTATGTACGCTTCCGCAGCGGTCCCGGCACCAGCTACTCTATTCTGGGCACTTACAATAACGGTCAGGCGCTGACTATCACCGGCAAGAGCAATGATTGGACCAAATGCATTATCAACGGTCAGGAAGGCTTTGTCTTCACTACTTATGTGGGCGTAAGTCCCACCGGCAGCGGCAGCAGCAACAATAACAGCAGCTCTAATAACGACACTGTTGTTCAGCAGCCCGTCGCTACCACTCCCCCCGTGGTGGAAAACACCGTGTCCAAACCCGGATACATAAACGGCAACAATGTCCGTTTCCGCAGTGCTCCTTCCACCTCTTCCGCTGTAATCTCCGAGCTTTACTTCGGTAACAGCGTCACCATCACCGGCACCAGCGGTGACTGGACCGCCATCACCTGCAACGGCAAGAGCGGCTTTGTCTACTCCAGCTATGTTAAGGAAGGCGAGTATAAGTACACCAGCACCGGCGGCACCGCCACCGGCAGAGAGATTGCAGACTTTGCTCTGAAATTCGTTGGTTACAACTACAGTTGGGGCGGCAAGGATCCCTCCACCGGCTTTGACTGTTCCGGTCTTATGTACTATGTATACAGCCAGTTTGGCTACACTCTCAACCGCGTAGCCAGCGATCAGGCCAGAAACGGTGTACACGTTGATCCCTCTGACCTGCAGCCCGGTGACCTGCTCTGCTTCTATTCCAGCGGCAGCTATATCGGTCACGTGGGTATGTACATAGGTGACAACCAGTTTGTCCACGCATCCACCTCTACCACCGGTGTCATCATCTCTGAGCTGTCCGG
>JAZTWE010000026.1:0-12494 GCA_045635705.1 Candidatus Enterousia sp. | reverse complement strand
TATCCAATGCTACAACCTTATCATCAACAGCCTTAATCGCCGCGTTCATTTCAGTTGTTGTTGAATAAGATTCCAATTGTGTGTCTGTGTACGCTTTTGCATTGGTTTCAGCTGTTGCTGCTGCACCCTTTGCATCGTATGCTGCATCACCAGCTGTTTTTGCTGCTGCAACAGCCGCTGCGTATGCACCATCAACATATGTTTTGGCCGCCAATTCGTCCGCCGCGTTTGCAGCTGAAACTGTCATCAAAGCAACCAAAGATACAGTTAATAATTTTTTCATTTTGCTTTCCTTTCTTTCTTGTTGTTTTGTTTTTGGAATCCGCTTTCACAAATCCCGTATTTCTTTATCGTGGTAATCGCACACGCATCCCGCCCACCATTATTCAATGGCACTGGGGTCAAAGACACGCGCAACTGCTTTCCACGCGTAGTCCGTTACGTTACCGTTTGCATCAACAATCGCCGTCAAAACATATTCGTTTTCACGTGCACTTGTTGAAATCACACCACCAATCGAATCCTGCTTTTTATTAACAGCTTCCGTCAAGGTGGCAACCGCTGACTGAATCTTTTGGTCAACAATTCCGTCGGTCCCATCCGTCCCAGTCAGTTTAGAAACGGTACCGGCAACCTCGTTGATTGCATCAACCAGACTACTTTTGTTTTCCGTTCCTAATTTCGTTAAATCACCCAGTTGCGCCAATGTGGCATATGTCGATGCAACTGATGATTTCAAACTTTCAATGCTTGTGGTATTACCTGAAATCAAATTCTTTAATTCACCACTTAATGTACCAATCGCCGCCGTCACATACGATTTTGTCGGCAATTCCTTAATCGCCGCATCCATGGCATTGTCTGCGGCCACCAATTCATCCTTGACCGACGCCAATGTTGCCGCGGTGACAACACCGTCGGTTGATGATACATTCTTTAACAAATCTTGGATTTCAGATACAGTTTCATTAATTGTTGTAATTGCATTTTCATGCTTGGTAATATTTGTGACCGCGTTATTAACATCCGTCACCAATTCCGCCGCATCCGATGCAGTGTAATATTCATTGCTCAGGTTAACCAATTCGGTTTTTGTTCCGTCACTCGCAACCCATTTCAACGCCCCCTGTTCAACAACAAATTCAACATCCTTGCCCACGGCGTCTGCAACGCGTTCAACATCCAGGATTATATTGTTGTTGCCATCAACAACCAAAAAACCATCAGACGGCAGGTTATCGATATCAAACTTTTCCTCTTTCAAACGGACGATTTCACCGTTTACGATATTGAATTTATCCGCATCAAAATCATAACCCAGCAATGTTTCCAGGTTTACGATACGTTCCTGTAATTTACCAGACGACGCATTAACCGCATCCATTGACTCCTTGCCCACATTTGGTTTTGCCGTCACGCCGGTATTTGCCAAATATTTACCAATCGACAAACGATTTGAAGACGCGCTAGACAAAGAATCAGATTTTTTTGCCGCCGTACCCGATGACGAAACAACACGGGTCGACGATGTCGGCTGAACACGCAGTGTACCCGCACGGGTACCCGAACCAGAAATCGAGCCAGTTTTAACCGTCGTACCACCGGTTTTGCCACTGCTTTTCGCAGTTGCCGCATTTGATGCACTGGAATATGTTCCCGCACCACCCAGCGACCGTACCGCCGGCGCACCAAACGCCGTTGAAACAACCGCTGTGCACAGTACACAGGTAAGAGCCAGCGTCGAAATTTTCAGTTCTTTTTTCATCGTATCTCTCTACTTTCACAAGTTTATCACAAATCGCGAATCGGGGTCAATACCTTTTTCTGCATTTTCCTAAAAATTAAAATTCGTAACGCAGACCAACCGATAAAGAGTTATCCAAAATCAACCCAATATCACTTGTAAAAGTTAAATTATCCAAACCGCGAACTGTGTGATTTGTGCCCCACAATCCAGCCAAACGATAGCGGAAATCGACAACAAAATTATCATCCAATTCATGTGTATAACCAAACATTAAGCCAAACATTGGCGATACATCAGATTCCTTGCGGTCAGCCGATTCGAACGCAGCGTTGTCCCATTCAGTCTTGGGCAACGCAATACCCAAACCACCACCAACATACAGACCATTGGCAAAATCACGATAAACATTCGCCATCGCGTATGGAATTGTTAACTGGAAATCAGTGCCGGTTCCAGAATCCTTGAAACGACCCAACAGGCCGGCTTCGCCCTCGATACGCCAAAAGTAATTAAATGTGTGGCCAACAAAGAAATTGCCGCCAAATACTGATTCAAATGAATAACTATCTGTTTCTGAATAGCCGGCGCCATCAGTGGTGGCATCAATATCAAAACTTAACAGGCTTAATTCTGCGCGTCCCCCCAGGTACCAACCGCTTTTAACCTTGTTAGTATATGAATATGTGACATCGTATCCGCCGTATTCGTTACGCTGCAGATAACTGGGCGCAGCAATCGCAGATGTCGCAGTAAATAATGCCAATGTTCCAATAATTGCAAATGTTTTCATAAGAATACTCCTACTGTTCTTTTTTCCTATGTACTATATCATAAATGTACCCCATTTCCAAATCATAAAATGTCACAATTATCAATGGGTGTTTTTATTTGACCGTGTAATTTTTTTCTATTATATTGCAAAACATGGAAGAAAAGACATCAACTATATCATTCGCAAATGTCGCGGCAAAGTATGACGGGACACCAGAAATCCTGACTGATGTTTCATTTAATATCAGTGGCGGGGCGTTCTATTTCTTGACCGGCGCGTCGGGCGCGGGGAAAACGACACTGTTGCGATTAATCTATCAATTGCACAAGCCATGCGCCGGACAAATCAAACTGTTCGGTGTGCCGACAAATGAACTGACGCGCGATGAAATTAACAAACTGCGCCAGAAAATGGCAATCGTATTCCAGGAATATTCACTGTTGTCACACCTGAGCGTGTTTGATAATGTCGCCCTGCCCCTGCGCGTGCGCGGCGTGTCTGAACGCAAGGTTAAACAACTGGTGATGAAGGTACTGGATTGGGTCGGATTGGGAAAGTTTGCCGATTCGAATCCGCGCGCACTGTCGGGCGGGCAACAACAACGCGTTTCGGTCGCGCGCGCAATTATTGTTCAGCCAACAATATTACTGGCCGACGAACCAACAGGAAATCTGGACGATGAAAACGCATCGCGATTGATGGAACTGTTTATACAAATGAACAAGATGTTTGGCACGACGATTATCCTTGCAACGCATAGTAAAAAGTTGATGGAAACATACAAGTTCCCTGTGATAAATGTCGAAAACCATCGGGTCAGTTTTGTCGGGAAACAACCCGCTGAAACCACAACCAAGAAAGTCTGGAAAGGACCAAAGCCACAAAACACGCAAAGTTATTTCACAGAACTATCAAAACAATTTGACGATATCGGAAACGCATAATGATTAAACGACCAATTGTATTTTCACTGGTGCGGGAACAGTCTATGTTCATGACCGCAATTATGGGATTGCTGACATTCTTGTCGGTGCTGGCACTGGGGATTGCACTGGGGATTGGCACGGGGGTAATTCGATGGAACGGGCAATGGGACCGAATCGCAACAGTACAAATTACCGATTCGAAAAATGCCGATGCAGTACAAAAAATATTCGATAAAAATTCTGAAAAAATCGAATCGGTAAACGCAATCACAACCGCACAAATGCAGGAACTGATGCGGCCATGGGTATCAGGCGGAAATGCATTGAAAAATTATCTGCCAAAAATGTGGGAAGTGAAATTCAAATCAAAATCAGAAATGAATTCTGTTGGCACCGAATTGTCACAACACGCGCGATTCTTGACACACGCCAGCGCACTGAAAAATTCAACATCTGCGGGATGGAAAATGATTTTAATCGCCGGGTTTGTATTGGTGCTGACCCTGGGGGCAATCGGTGTGTGCATTTCATATATTGCACAGAACACTGCTATGCTGCACCGACGCGAACTGGAAATACTGAACCAAATCGGCGCATCCGATTCGTTTGTTGCACGCCAGATGCAGGTAATCGTTGCAAAAATTAGCCTGATGGCCGCGGGTTTGGGGATGATATCTGCACTGCCGATATTGCTATTGATTTTATCCACGGCACATTCTGCACGTGTGGGACTGATGGCGATGATTGGTTTGTCTGGGGCGGGCTGGATGATGCTGATATTGCTGCCCGTTGCGATTGTATTTTTCGCAATTTGGATTACACGCCGAACAACATTAAACATATTAAAACACAGCTGATGAAATTTTTTACACCATCTTTTTTGGTCGTTGCATTATTCGTCTTGGGCGGCATGATTTTCAAGGCAACCGCGCCTGTACAATGCGGCACAATTCTGCCAAACGACAGTGTTTTTGTACTGACCGGTGACCAGCGCAGAATTCCATTTGCAATGCGCCAACTGGAAAAGTTTCCAAATGCCGACCTGTACATAATCGGTGCGGGCGTCACAGGCATCCCTGAAATTGCCCCGCACGCAAAAATAGAATCTGCATCAAAATCAACATATCAAAACGCACTGGCAATCAAGGACATCGCGATAAAAAATAATCTGAACCGCGTTGTAATCATCACAACCGAAGATCACACCCATCGGGCAAAATATCTGATACAACATGAATTACCAAACACCCAGGTTATCGCATGCCCGGCAACATTAATCGGTATGCCCCCCGGGAAAAGACTTGAACGCTGGACCACAGAATATATAAAATACATCGTCACAATGTTCGGAATAAAAGAAAGTTAACAAACCAAAACAAACAAAGGAAAAAACAAAATGTTCAGAACTATCGTTTTCAAAATCGCATTGGCCACACACTTTATTTTATGGTCACCGATATTATTGCTATCACTGGTCAGCAAGAAATTAAGCGGTCGCGCTGTATTCGCATGTGCGGCGGGCGTATTGGTCGTGGCACGCATATTTGCAGGAATTAAGTACCAGGTAAACTATCCACAAACCGAAGAAAACGGAATCCCCGTAATACCAAACGGCAACGACCGCCTGGACGGCAAGGTTATAATCGCCGCAAAACACATGTCAATATTGGAAATCGCTGTTATTTCCAAGGTCGTCAAAGACACATTCTTTATTCTGAAACGCGAACTGTTATGGATTCCGATTTACGGTTGGGCGTTTCGCCGTATGGGTATGGTTGGTGTCAACCGCGCACGTGGCAAAACAAATATGTCACAATTGATGACAACCGTTGAGAACGAGGTTCGCAACGGCCGCACCCTGGTAATATTCCCCGAAGGAACCCGCGCAAAACCCGGTCAGCCAGTTCCTGTCAAGGGTGGATTGTTATTATTGGCCCGTTATTTGAAATTACCAATTTTACCTGTGGGCACAGATGCAGGAGTATATTGGCCAAAGCATGGCCGTGTCACCCCAGGCACCGCAACCGTCACATTTGAACCGGTCTTGCCCAGCAAGGCAACCGCCGATCAAGTGTTCGAAGCAATAAATCGCCACAGCGCATAACAACAAAAAAAAGTCCCACCAAATGGTGGGACTTTTTATTTATCACCCAACAACCGCAAAATACGCCGACGATATCGCCGTGAATGCAAATCATGCACACAATCCAATATTCCATCGGTCCGCAACTGTGACAACAGATTCAAAACAATCTGTCTATCCTGTGGGTCATTGATACGCCGCGCCGAATTACAAACCCGCGACAATATTGACCACAAGAATCGATTATGCCAAATTCGTGCATTACGCAAATCTGCACTATTCAAATAGCCCTGGGCCGCATAGCGCACGGCATTTATAACATTTAACAATCCATTGATACCATTACCAGAATGCAACAACGACCCTGGATTTAAGGTATAGTAATACAAATCTAAATTTGTAATAACTGCGCTGGGGCGGCGCTGTAAAACCTGGGACCAAAACACAAAATCTTCCAGTAATTTAATATCTGTCTTGAACGATAACCCATCCAAAATTTCACGACGATACAGTCGCATCGGAATAAAACACTGCTGCGCCCACAGGGAATTTGCCCCCTTGTCTTCATTTGTGGCCCATCGCATTAAATTATTTGTCTTTCTGTACTTAATCCTGCCCAGATTATATCGCACATCAAAATACGATGGCATTTTATCACACGGCATATTTTCATCGCGCTGGCTGCGATTATACTGAAAGCACGCAATATCAACCCCATGCTTTATCAACAACGAATGTGCAATTTCCAGTGTTTGCGGATGAATACAATCATCACTGTCCAAGAACATAACAAATTCACCATCCACATGCGCCATACCAACATTTCGCGCATCTGACAAACCGCCATTTTCCTTATTCACAACAACAAATCGACTATCCCCCGCGGCATATTCGGCGGCAATATCAGCCGACGCATCAGGACTGCCATCATTTACACAAATTGCCTGCCAATCCTGGAAAGTTTGATTTTTCACAGAATCCAAACATCTGCGCAGATACTTTTCAACCTTGTACATTGGAATAATAATTGATATTGCTGGCATGTGCCCTGCCCCTTTGTTCTAAAAAACACCGCCAAAGACAAATATGGCGGTCGGGGCGTTCGAAAAATCATTTCAGCGACGATCCTGTTGCTTTCAACATATAACAACAGCACCCCGACATTTTTATATCAGGGGCAAAACGGCGCAAAAGACACCGCTCGCATTACGATTACGATGCTTTCGCACCGGCTGAAAAAGGGCTTTTCGAAGGCCCGAAACCATATCTCTATGGATTCATTCCTAATTATACAGTCCGTGCGCACCAAAAACAACGACAAAATAAAACCCGACGGCCACATCGCCATCGGGTAAATTTATTCAGATTCAATCGCCTACATACGCATTGGCATCAATACATACAATGCATCTGTATCTTTATCGATTGAATTAATTTTTGTTGGTGCCAATGGGTCTTGCATTTCCATCTGGAATTTTTCACCTTCGACCTGGCCGGCAACATCCAACAAGAACTTTACATTAAACACAACAGTAAATGTAGAATCACCGTTATATTCAATATCCAATTCTTGGGTCGCAGTACCTGCATCTGGACTGGACGCATTAATAACCAACTTGTTCATACTAAATGTCAACTGCACAGATTTTGTTTTATCAACACTGGCCACAGACACCAAGTCAACAGCATTAACAAACTGCTTTCTATCCAAGATTGCAATCTTGTCATTACCCTTTGGAATAACAACGCGATAGTTTGGATACTGCGCATCAACCAATTTGCTGGTCAATGTTGCTGGTCCAACAGTAAAGCGCGCCTTGGTATCAGACAATTCAACCGTCACATCATCGACATTTGCATCTTCCAGCAACTTGGACAATTCACCAATCACACGGCGTGGCAAAATAACCGCTGGCATTTCTGCACTGCCTGCTGGTGCTGGCATTGCACACAGTGCCATACGCTGGGCATCAGTTGCAACCGCTGTCAATTTTGCTTCGCCACTGTCATCAGAAATATGGAAATAAATACCCCCCAAGTGATAACGCACATCGTCTGTTGGAATTGCAAATTTTGTCTGATTGATTAAGTGTGCCAAATCACCTGTTGTCATCTGGAACTTCGTTGTCAAATTGCTGCCCGCCATTGCAGGGAAGTTTTCAGCCGGCAATGTTGGCAAACGAAACACCGCACGACCACTGGAAACAATCAATTGATCCCCAGATTGCTTAAACGAGATTTCCGCATCATCTGGCAATTTACGAACAATATCGTACAACATCTGAACAGGCACAGTAATTTTCCCACCCAGTGTAATATCAGCCGCCACATGTTCGACCAATTCCAAGTCAACATTTGTCGCAGACAGAACCAAATCATCTGCAACCTCTATCTTTACATTCATCAATATCGGCAGTGTTGCACGCTTTTCAACAATAGACTGCATGTGTCCCAGCGCGCGTATCAAAACCTGACGAAACACTGAAAATTCCATAGTAAACTCCTGTTAATTTTATGTGTTTTCCTACACTCTTTTGTTTGATTTTAGCAAAAAACACCGATTCGGCGCAAGGGCAAAAGCAACCCATGACAACATATGTCATCAGATTTTATTTGTACAAAACGCGCTCTAATTTAGCACGCAATTTCTTGATATCATCATACTTTACAAACTTGCCTTTTTCAGCGATGGAAATATCACCACTTTCTTCGGAAACAACCAGAACAATTGCCTTGGAAACCTCACTCATTCCCAACGCCGCACGATGACGCGTACCATACTTCCAATTCAGGTTATTTTGTGACAGTGGCAAAATAGCCCCCGCATACGCTATGCGTCCATTTTCAATTATCACCGCCCCGTCATGCAATGGTGTTTTATCAAAGAATATTGTCAGCAATAATTCACTACTAATCTTTGCATCAATCAAAACACCCTTTTTATCAATTACACTTTCATCCAATGATGACGGAAAAACAATCAATGCACCGGTGTGCTTCATTGACATATATTCCACCGCCGACACCAACGCATCCAAGCCTGGCATTGCCTTGGGCTTTGCAATACCGCGTTTTATCGCGCGTCGCCAACCATCAACATTGCCCATCAACGCCATAAATTTTCGCAATTCAGGCTGAAACACAACAATCAAACTAATCGACAAGAACAATGCAATCCAATGCGCAAAGGCCGCCAACAAATCCAAATGCGCCCAGGCCAAAACAAAACTTGCAATCCACAACGCCCCCAGTCCTAATAATCCACGCACTAATTTTTCAGACTGTGTATTTTGAATAAAACTGCGATAAAAGACAAAAACCAATACAGCAATAATACCGACCTGAACCAACCCCAGCCAACTAAACATCACTATTCCCCTGTACTATAAATTACTTTCTGTTTGCGGGTGCAGCACCGGCCCAACCAAATCCGCCATCGGCATCCCTAGCCATTCTGGGTCATCGCGACGCACTGGCGCACCACGTTTCATCGCTGTTTTACACGGATGGTCATCGGCCAACCAGTTTTCCAACAAATCACCCGCAACCAAGCCGATACCTGCACCTGCGACCAATCCAATGCCACCAGTAAGCGGTGCCAACAACAAACCAATTCCCGTTGCAGATGCAACCTTACCCGCCATCGCCGCCCCACTAATTTTAATATCAGGCTCTGCCAAATTCCCGGTCAATTCAATAGAATTTACCACCTTGCCCGTCAGTGACAATTTTAATCCACGCACAGGCACCGTCATCAGCGACAGATGCATTTTTTCATCCCCTAAATCCAAATCTCCGGCCAATCGAACATTTATCGCATTGGTTTCCAGCGCAACACCATTTTGCGTTTCAACCAATCCATCACGCAACTTTACATTAACCGCCAAACACGAAATCTTCATCTGGTTGTACTTTTTTTCTGACCGAAATAAATCCTGAATACTATGACGCAATGATGTTAAAAAATCCGTTCCGTACATATTTGCCACCAATGTTGAATGCGCATAACCCGGCGCCACAGAATACACATACACTGGCCCCGTTATCGTATTCATAACCTGGGACAAATCTTTACCTTTTGCCTGAACATACAATTCAAAATTAACTGGTAATTCAGACAACAAATTTGAATAATTCAACTGTTTCAAAATTTCGCCCACATACAGACGTTCCCCTATTCCACCAACTTGTAAATCCAACGAACCTTCAGGCGCAATATCCGCATCAATTCCAATTTCTAAATTTCCATCAGCAAAACCACTCTTCAAATCAATTCGTGCACGATTATCATTAACCTTGGCATGTAAATTCATTTGCTGAAATGACAATCCGCGATAAACAACAAAATTATCCAAGGCCACATTCAAATCAATCGACTTGTCACGAAAAAATTCACCAAACAATGGCACATCCTTAAAGACATTCAATTCCCGATTGATTGGTCCACCATTATGCTTATACAAATCAGGAAACAGTTTCAGCAAACTAACATCCTGCGACCCCAATTTCACATTGATAATTGGCACCGCCTTGCCCCAATCATAGGTACCCGACACATCAAATTCAGTCCCCCTCAGTGCAATCGATGATTTTCGCAATGTAATTTTTTTTCTATCTAATCCACCCGCCATATTCACCGCAGCCCGTGGAAACGCCGACCAATCCATACCAAATATTTTTCCCACCGCCGCCGCATTCGGTAAATCACCCTTGATAACAAAATCAATTGGTGCCTTGCTGGTTCCTTCTAATGCAACATTCGCAATCAGTGCATTATCACCACCCGTTGCCATTGCAACACGCACAGGATAGATTTTGCGTTCTGCATTATATTCTGACAACGACACAATGTATGGAATAACATCATCCCCTGACTTTATCCAGCCTGAATATTCTGGGCCATCTTGCTTTGAAAAATATCTAATGTTTAATCCCGTAACATTCAGCGATGTCCCCAGCACATTAAAATTCAATCCCTTTATTTCCAGTCCCCCCAGTCCTAAATCCTTAAACGCGTATTTGGCCGGTTCGGTCTTTGTTGGATTTTTATCAGTCAATTTATCAAATAAGCTTTGGCTGGAATATACGCCATCTGAATTTTGTTCAATATTTACAACTGCATCATATACTTTAACATTTTGAATTGTTGGACGCGCACGAAACAACGAAATCAGATTTACCTTTACATCAATCTTATCGGCACTAAACGCATTTTTATTTTTCGCCCATTCAGGGTTTGGAATATAAACCTTGTTCAGTTCCACCTGGGGACGCAATGACAATTTCCACGACACAGACCCATCAATTTCCACTGGCATTCCAGTTGCATCACGCAATATTGCAACGATATTCCCACGCAGGGTTTCCAAATTCACCTGGCTCAGCGCAATAGACACTGCAACAACCAATCCGACAAAAAACAGTCCGATTATTCTGACAATTGTAAAAAAGTTGCTTTTTCTAACCCTCATGCTAACTTAAATTCCAACAGTTTCATTACCGGCATCATAAAATCAGGCACCGTCGCGCGCAATGTCATCAAACGCCCAGTGGACGGATGTTGAAATGTTATCTTATGCGCAAACAAAAACAAGTTATTTGTCACCAACAACGATTGCAGCGCATCATCATAATCCCGCACACGACCATATACATTATCGCCAACAATCGGTGCCCCCAGTGAAAATGCACTATGCATACGCAACTGATGCGTACGCCCTGTCTTTGGTGAAAAGCGAACCCACGACAGATTACCTGCCTGGGACACAACCTCGTATTCTGTAATCGCGCGCTGGGGCCGTTGCCCAGTTCCACCATTTGTTCGTGTTGGTTCATCCAGCACCTGGCCCTTTACCATATAATTATCAATTACGCCACGAACCGGTTTCACATCACCATTTAACAATGCCAAATATTCTTTGTGTGCTGTCTTTTCTTGAAAAGCATTTGCCAAGATTTGTGCCGCCCGCTGATTTTTCGCAACAACCAACACCCCACTGGTTTCCTTGTCCAAACGATGCACCAACGAAATTTTATCGTACGGAAACAATGCCGCCGCCATTTTATCCACAGACTTTCTGATACCCGTCCCACCCTGCACCGCCAATCCAGCTGGTTTATTAAACGCGACAATATCCTTGTCATTATGAATAATCGCTTTGCGCAAAACTTCTAAATCAGCCAATGAAAAATTTTCACCACTTTCTGTTTTTTTCTCACGCACTTGGGCATAACTTGCAATTGTTGGTGGGATACGCACCGCATCACCTATACGCAGTATTTCCTGGCCTTTGACGCGTTTTGAATTAACACGAATTTGCCCACCGCGACACAACTTAAAAAATTCGCGTTGGGGCATTGATGGAAACCTGCGTCCGAACCAGCGTTGCAGACGCATACCATCTTCGACCTGGGAAACCTCTAAAAAATCTGCCATTGTTTACCTGTCCTGGCCGCTATTCGCCATAGGTTATTTGAACCACATTTTTACCATTTTCATTTTTACAGTCACCAACCGCGCCACCGTTTTTACCCGACGACATTTGATATCCAATTGAATCAGACCACGCCTTGGTCGACAGCGATTCACAATCCGACTGTGTCAATCCATTAATCGAAACAATAAACTGACGCGGATTTGCCGGGTCGGTCATCAGTTCATATGTGCCACCATATGGATTTTTATTTGACATTCCAATTGCACCAAAAATAGTCGCACCATTCATATTTGAAAAATCATCATATTCACCATGCAGATTGCGTACCATTGTCACCATCTGAACAACTTCGTCATTAACCGTGGTTAATTTCTGTGTCCGCATTGCAGTTGAAATCATACCAATTGCGCCAACGGTAATAACCCCCATGATTGCCAACACCCCCAGCATTTCAATCATGGAACGACCTGGTTCTTGTATCATAAATACCGCCATTTGCTATTTAGTCTTTTATATTCTATCATAAAGA